>JAFGOU010000362.1 GCA_016926315.1 Chitinispirillaceae bacterium | reverse complement strand
GGCCATGCTCAAGATCTTCGAAGGAACCATCGCGAACGTCCCGCCCAAGGGCGGGCGCAAGCACCCCGAACAAAACATGGTTCAGATCAACACCCGCGACATCCTCTTCATCTGCGGCGGGTCGTTCGAAGGGCTTGAAAAAATCATTGAAGCACGCATCGGCGAGAGCCGTATGGGGTTCAACGCGGAACTGCGGCGAAAAAACCACTCCCGTCTCGGCGAGACCCTTAAAAAGGTGGAGCCCGACGATCTGATCCGCTTCGGCATGATCCCCGAGGTGGTCGGCCGGCTGCCCACGCATCTCGCGCTCGACGAACTTGACGAAGAATCCCTTCTCAGGATACTCACCGAGCCGCGCAACGCGCTCAGCCGCCAGTACCAGAAGCTCCTCGCCATGGAGGGCATCCGCCTTACCTTTACGCGCGACGCGCTGCGCGATGTGGTGAAAAACGCCTGCCGGAAAAAGACCGGCGCGCGTGGACTGCGCACCGTGCTTGAGTCGGTGCTCATGCCGGTGATGTTCGAAACCCCGTCCCGGGACGACATCCGCGAAATCATGATCACCCGGGAGGCGATCTTAAAACAGCAGCCGGCGGCGTATATCCTGAAGAAAGAAAAAGACAAAAAGATCGCGTGAGCGGTTCTCCCCTCCCCCGGGTACCGCATCGATTGCCGGCCGCCCCGGGCAAATCCAAAAACTCTTCCTTTAAAAAAACCGGGCACCCTTTTAAAAATGGCCTATATTTTATAAGGCTGGTGCCCGTCCCGAGTTTCTCGACACCTTCTCCTTTGTCCGGGAGGATTTCATGCAAAAAATCATTGGCGCCTCCCTTCTGGCGCTTTCCTTTGTTTCCCTCACGGCTGTTCATGCCGGGCCGCCGCTTGCCATTGAGGAGACGGGTACCGGATACCGGATCCGGATGATTCTTCCTGATCCGGTAGTGGAAAAAATGGCGGTGCATACCCTGTCAAGCGATGGACGGGCCGTGAACGATACGTTCGTAAAAGTCTCCCTTTATGGCTTCGATTACCACGGCGCCGTTGGGGATCCTGCGATGCTTTCCGGTCAGTTCAACCTGGCCCTGGAGCAGGGGGTGCCCCGAATTTCCGTCGAAGACCTTGTAACGGAAACCGTCGCGCTCGGCGGAAAGCTGTATCCGGTGCAGCCGCCTTGCTGCTATTGCGGAAAGCACGAGCCTCCGGCGTTTGTGTATCATCCCGGGAGCTATACCCGGACCGTAAAAGGCGATCCCGTGGCAGTGACGGCCGCTTATACCTATCGCGGTCAGAAGGCCGCCACCATCACGGTCGAGCCGATGCGTTATGATCCTGAAACCAACACCGTGGTCGTGGTGAAGCGGATGACCGTTTCGGTGGTCATGGAAAAACCCGCAAGCGTCCGCTCGTTCCATTCCCGTGAGTTTGACAGGATCATGAGGACCTTGTTCGTCAATCTCGAAGGCGTCCCGTCCGAGGCGTTCTCTGCCAGGGAAAAATACCTGATCGTCGCCGAACCGGCCTACCTCCAGAATGCGGACCTGCAGCGGCTGGTCACCTTTCGCAGCGCGCACTACGACGTGAAGCTGGTCGGCACGAGCGCTGTCGGCGGGACCACCAAGGAGGCATACCGTGCCTATATTTACAATCAGGAGAGACCCGCCTTCTGCCTGCTCGTGGGAAGCTCCTTCCCCTCCTGGGAAACGAGCGCGTGGTGGAGCCTCAACTACTATGCCGCATCACAGGTTTCCTCCTCGAGCAGCAAGCCGCTGCCGGGAATTGCCCTCGGCCTCTTCTGGGTGACCGGCGCGTCGCAGCTGACCACCATTGTCAACAAGACCATCCAGACCGAATCCACTCTCAGCACACGGATCAAGATGGTATACGGACAGGGTGGTTGTGACGAACCCATAGCATGGTTTCCCGCCGATCATGCCGACCGCCTGATCGAAGAGGTCAATAACAAGTATTTCACGGCGGTCACCGGTTTTCAGGTGATTAACCGGCCCTCCACCTCGGACGGTGCACAGCGCGCCATTGAACTGTTCAACCAGGGATGCTGGTTCAATATTTTCTTCGGCCATGGAAGTACCGTTGGCCAGGCGTTCGGGTGGGAAACCAGCAATCTCTCCTCCATGAGGAACTCCCAATATCCCTTTGTACTCAGCTGCGCCTGCCTGACCGGGACCTATAACCGGAACTGCGTGGCCGCGGCTTCTGTTGCGCACCAGTACGGTCCGGTCACCTATATCGGGTCGAACGGCAACTCCGGCCTGGGGCAACACGTCCTGATCCAGGGATATGTTGCGGCGATCATGAACAAAAAAATCACCAAGAACGGTCTTGCGTATATATACGGCGTAAACTACGACACCATGCCGCATACAACCGGCCAGTACGTTCAGCCAAGCACTGGTGACAAGGCCGCAATGGGCTGGCAGTATCACCACTTTGGTGATCCGGCGATCCCGACCATGCCGACGAATGTTTCTGTGACAGCGCCTCGTGATGTTTTGGCGAAAAATCCTGCGATTGCCGTTCGCGGCAATACCCTCTGCATGACGCTTTCGCGCAGGAGCGCCGCAGCACCCGTTCAGGCGGCCATCTACACAATGCAGGGCAGGCTGGTCAAAACGCTGGTTCATGCAACGGCTGAAAGCGGCGGCACTTCGCTGCCGCTGGGGCCGGTCACCCCGGGTCTGTACCTGATCACCGTGACGTATGAAGGGATCACGCAAACGATACCCTGCCCGTTGGGTGGCCGGTAACGCAGAGGCAAGGCAGGCTCGGCCGGATCGAACCTCGCAGTGGTGCGTGTCCTCCGATTGACGATACGACGGCCGCTCACGTACGCGCGACAATCCTCATCATCTGTTCCACCATATACGCCGGCAATGAGAGCAACCGGATGCGAATTTTTTTCATATCACCACCGGGCATCAACGTTTTATGTTCGATCTCCTGGAGCGACGGCGGATTCAGGTCGAAGCGAACGGCGAGGGGCGAAGAGCGGGACGCCACGAACTGGTGCAGGGACTTGAGTGATCCGGAGGTACCGGCCTTGACCTCTACCGGTATGATGCGATCGCCCACCTGTGTGAGAAATTCAACCTGTGCGTTTCCGCTCCTGCCTTCGCGGAGCCAGTAATAGAGCGCGGGACGCTGGTAAGCCGGAAATGCCTGCAACAGGAGCTGTCCGACAACCTGTTCCGCCATCCTTCCTTCATTGACAAACCGCTTGTTTTTGAATGTCTCCAGCCCGAAGGGGGGCATTCCGATCACCGCGTTCATGAGCCCGACATCGAGAAACAGCAGCCGAAACGTCGATTCATCCACCGTCGCGCCCAGGGGTATCCCGGTCCCATCGGAGTGGTGCATGGGGCATACGATGCCGGATCGCGAGAGCAGGTCGATTGCGCCACGAACCATCGAGGCTTTCCAGTGGGGATTCCACCGCCATCCCGTCTTATTTCAAACCCAAGAGTCAGTTCTATCTCTTTTACGATCTCCTTTACTTTAAGGCGTTTAAAAATCAAACGGTCCTTTTGCATACATAGTACCCGTCCGAAAATCCCCAATTTTTAGTTTCATCTCGAGCCTTTCGGCAAAAGACTCTGGGCAGGCGGGGCAAGAAATCTTCCGTAATGAATTCAACGGTTTAAGATTTCTCTTCGCTACACTCGTCGAAATGACTGCAGCAACAGTTTTCGGACTGACACTAAACATACAAAACAAGGGGGTGTTTTGTCTTGTTTATGGCGAAACTGGGGGTTGTTTAAGCATTAAAAACAGCCGTTTCCCGTAAAACAACAGCGCCAATCCGCTCAGGATCAGAAGGGTTCCCGGGACAAGATGCGGCACGGCCTTTTCTCCGGCAAGGGTGATTCCGAGCAGAATCGCGATCAGCGGGTTGACCAGCGCATAGGTCACGATCCGGTGGTTGGGTTCGTGGCTGAGCAGATAGGCATAGGCGGCGAGCGCGGCCGATCCCACCACGGCTAAATAGAGAACCGACATCCAGGCAATCGGTGATATATGCGGGAGTGC
>JAFGOU010000361.1 GCA_016926315.1 Chitinispirillaceae bacterium | reverse complement strand
GAATGGCTGAAACGGGCAGTTGGTCGCCTTCCTGCTTGAGAATTTTCGCGGTGACGTTACGGACGAATTCCGGGGCGTCGCCGGGAACCGCCGTGATCGGCTTGATCGGGTTCGTTGGCGCTTTCGGTACTTTTACCTCCTGGATGCCTGCCAGACCCTTTTCGATGGACTCGATGTTCTTGTTGACTATCGCGTCACCCTTTTTCCCGTAGGTTTTTTTGATCGCGTACTTGATGGATTCGATGGCGAGCTGGTCATCGATGATTTTCGAGATTTTGAAGAAGGCGGTCTGCATGATGGTATTGATGCGCGGGCCCAGCCCGATGCCCTGGGCGATGCCGATGGCGTCCACCACGTAGAATTTGATGTTCTTGTCGATGATCTGCTTCTGGACAAAGCCGGGGAGCCTGCTCCAGACCGTGGCGGCGTCGTATTCCGACGTGAGCAGGAAAAATCCGCCGTCTTCCAGGTTGTCGAGCATGTTGTACTTTTCGAGGAAGCTGAAGTTGTGACAGGCAAGAAAGTTGGCCTTGGTGATCAGGTAGGGCCTGCGAATGGGGTTTTTGCCGAACCGCAGGTGTGATACCGTAATGGAGCCGGCTTTCCGTGAGTCATAGACAAAATACCCCTGCGCGAAATTCTCGGTTTTATCGGCGATTATTTTCATGCTGTTCTTGTTCGCGCTGACGGTTCCGTCAGATCCCAGCCCGTAAAAGAGCGCCCGGAACACGTCGTCATGCTCGATTGAAAAGGAACGGTCGAACGGCAGCGATGCGCCTGAAAGATCGTCATTGATGCCGATGACGAAATGATTTTTTGACACCGGTTTACCCAGTTCGTCGAATACCGCCTTGACCATGGCCGGCGTGAACTCGAAGGAGCCGAGGCCGTACCGGCCGCCGATAATGACCGGATACCCGGCAAACGAGGTCTGACCGGCCTGCATCGCCTCGCCGATGGCGGTGTGGACGTCTTCGTACATCGGTTCGCCGATGGAGCCCGGTTCCTTGGTGCGGTCGAGCACCGCGATATGCGTGACGGTCTTTGGAAGCGCCTTTACGAGCGCCATTCCATCAAGCGGCCTGTAGAGGTGGACTTTGAGGACGCCGATCTTTTCCCCTCTGGCGGTGAGGTACTCAACGGTCTCATGCACCGTATCCGCGCCCGAGCCCATTACGATAACGACTCTGGTCGCGTCCGGTGCGCCGACATAGTCGAAAAGGCGATACTGCCTGCCGGTAATTTTTGCGAAAGCGTCCATGTGTTTCTGAACGATGGCCGGACATTTTGCGTAATAGGAATTGACGGTTTCACGTCCCTGGAAATAGACGTCCGGATTCTGGGCGGTTCCCTTGAGGACCGGCCGGTCGGGAGTCATAGCCCGTTTCCGGTGCGCATCGATGAACGACTGGCCGATCATGGCGCGCATATCGTCAAGGGAGAGCTCCTCGATCTTCTGAAGTTCGTGCGAGGTGCGGAAACCGTCAAAGAAATGGATGAACGGTATCCGCGCCTCAAGGGTCGCACCGTGGGCGATAAGCGCCATATCCATCACTTCCTGCACATTTGATGACGCAAGCAGGGCAAATCCGGTCTGCCTGACCGCCATGACGTCGCTGTGGTCGCCGAAAATGGAGAGCCCCTGACAGGCAAGCGAACGGGCGGAGACATGGAATACCGTGGGGGTGAGTTCCCCGGCGATTTTATACATATTCGGAATCATCAGAAGCAGGCCTTGCGATGCCGTGAAGGTCGTGGTGAGGGATCCGCCGCTCAGCGCGCCATGCACCGCACCCGCAGCCCCGCCTTCTGACTGGAGCTCGGATACAAGCGGTATGGTACCCCAGATGTTTTTTACTCCGGCTGCGGTTTTTTCATCGCAGATTTCGCCCATGGGAGAGGATGGCGTAATTGGATATATGGCAATGACTTCGTTGACTGCATGGGCAACATGGGCAACGGCTGAATTTCCATCATGAGGTACCTTGGGGCGTGGCATAAATACTCCTGTTGAAGTTTAATGAGTGGTGGCAACGGATCAAAAAAGATTTAAAAAATACATCGTTCCAGCATGGACGTTCAATGCATTATGGATCAATGGTAAAAGCAGAAGGGAAACACGGCCGGCCGTTTCACCGCGCCTGGTCATGATACTTCAGGCCGTTTTCACTCCTCCCGCCATCCATGTTGGCCGACAAGCGGAACGAAAATAACCCCGCCCTCGCGTCGTGTAACGATACCCCCGTTTTTCTTGTCGTAGACCGTCAGCTCCTGATACGCCCGGTCGCCTACCGGTACGACCATGCGTCCGCCGCCGGCAAGCTGTTCAAGGAGCACTTCCGGCACCACGGGCGCTCCTGCGGTCACCAGTATCCGGTCAAACGGCGCATGCTGAATCCATCCTGAAGTTCCGTCTCCCTGCTTGAAGGCGATGTTCTCGTATCCCATGGCCCGCAGCCGTTTGCGGGAGAGCCCGGCCAGGTCGCGCTGTCGTTCGATCGTGTACACCCGGCGAGAAAACTGAGCAAGGATTGCGGTCTGGAAACCGGAACCCGTCCCGATTTCGAGGATCTTGTCGTCTCTGCCCAGTTCCAACAGCTGGGTCATGAGCGCCACGACGTAAGGCTGCGATATGGTCTGACCGCTGCCGATGGGAAGGGCGTTGTCGTCGTAGGCCTGCGCGAACATGGCGCCGTCGACGAAAAGATGCCGCTGAACTTTACGGAATGCGTCGAGTATCCGTGGATCGCTGATTCCTCTGGAGGCAAGAATCTTGATCAGACGTTCAGAGGCGATATGAGGATCAAGGTAGTTCATAGTGTCGGCAGCGATGAGACGGCATCATGTTTTCCTGACCGCTCTGGTCGATCGATACAGCCGCCAGATGCCCAGGGTGGCGCCTATCCATCGGAGGGTGTCGGCAACATGGGCGATATGGCTGCGGGTAGTGGAATATACGGTCTGCACCTCGACAAACCCGATGGCAAATCCCTGCCATGCCGCCTTGATGATTACTTCGGACTCCATCTCGAACCGGGCGCAGGTGATATCCAGCGAGCTGAGCAGCGGCGAGGTATAAAGCCGGTAACCGCACTGGCTGTCGAGAATGGGTGTCCTGCAGATCCTCGTGAGTATCCACGAGGTGACGGTATTCGACACTATTCGCGCAGCAGGCATGCGGCGGAGTGAAAACTCCCGCTTTCCGATGCAGAGTCCGGGACCGGGATTATTCCGGAACCATTCAATGAAAGCGGGAAGGTCCTGGGTCGCGTGCTGGCCGTCGGCATCCATGGTTATCACCGCCGCCGCCCCCCGCTTCTGCAGAATGGCAAACCCGGTTTTCAGCGCCGCGCCTTTCCCGCGGTTCTTTTCGAAGCGAATGCATTCGATGCCGTTAGCGCCGGCGACTTCCGAGGTCGCATCGGTCGACCCGTCGTCAACCACGAGCAGACAGGAAGCCGGCACAGTTTCCAGCAGATTTGCCAGAAGTCGGGGAAGGGTGGCGGCAGCTTGGTATGCCGGTATCAGGATGAAAAGGTCTTCCGGCCATCGGCGCCCCGGTATCAACATGTGAGTGCCTTCTGGATTCGCGCGAGAAGATGGGCAGCCGGCTCTTTCTCCCGTGAACTGATCTGCGGGTGAATCGGCTCCCCGAGGCGGACGCATATCCTCGTAAAGGGCATGGGGATGCAGAACCGGTCCCATGAGCGCAGGCGCCAGGAATGACGGGGTACAAGGATGACCGGCACCACCGGCGCTCCCGATATGAGCGAGATCTGGGCGACACCAGGTTTGACCGTTTCAGCAGGACCGCGCGGTCCGTCGGGCGTAAGCGCGATATTTTTTCCATTGCGGAGGTCACGGGCGCAAGCGCGCAGCACCAGCATGCCGCCATGGCTCGATGAGCCCAGGATGACGGCGTGCCCCCAGCGCTGGGCCACCGCGGCGGCCCTCCGTCCATCCCTGCTTTCTGAAACCACCGCGATTTTCCCGGTGTGACGGAACAGGTAAGAAAGCGCGAGCAGGTGCGCGTGCCAGAATACATAGATCCTTCCCCGGTCGCCGTCATGAAACGGGTCGAGCCCGGCGGGGTCGGAAAGCGAAACGCGCCAGGTACGGCCGAGGATTCCGCCAAGGAAAAGGATGCATCTGCTTGCCGTGTCGAGCGGGATTTTTTCTGCATGTAGGTTGGTCAGCATACGTCAGGATGAAAAAATAATTCCGGGCCGGCAGTAAAAAGCTTTGCTTGACTTTTCCGGCCGGAAGTGCGATTTTCCTTTATGGTTCAATCGAAGCATTTGGCGCAGGATTCATAAAAGGAAAAAACGGCGCTATTCACTATCCATCCCATGGAGGTAGTCATGCTGAAGTATCTGGTTACGGTCGCCGCGGTATCGTGCTGTATTCTCGGGTGCTCGCTCAGCACCGAGAAATGTCTTCAGAAGGAAGGGTTTAATAATTGTGAAGATTTCAAAGAGGCGATGAAAAAAGCGGTGGGCAACGATGAAGTCTACCGTTTTCACTCCATAGCGAAAAAATGCGGGTGCGGTACGGAGTAGAAGCGATGGCGGTACTTTGATGGTGAGAGGGCGCCAATAAGCTGGAGGCGCCTTTTTACTGTCAGGAGAGGCCGCGCGGGTGGCGATGCCGCCTGCAGATTCCCCCAATGTATCAGAGAGATCGGGACGATGTTTTCAAGATTTTTAACGGCCATCCTGACGGCGATGGCTTCTGTTTCAGCCGAACCCATCGTTGTTCACGGCGCAATGCTGCCGGCGTTGCTCGGCATCCCGGTGCACGACATCAGGGTCATTGACGAACGCGGCAAAGCCGTGCCGTTTCAGCTCGACGAAATGACACCGGAGGGGGAATATGTCTGCCCCCAGTGCGAAAAGGCCAATGCGGAAGCGGCAAACGGGATATTTGATGCGCAGGACGAGATCGTGTTTTTATGGGAGGACGCGGGAAGCGATTCGGCGGCGGCGGAATCGTTGCGCGGCATGAAGGACACCGCCGTCCTCGTAACGGTGCGCAAAGGGGCGGCCCGGAGATACGTCTGGATCAGCGGTAATAGCGGACTTCCGGCTTCAGCAACACGCTATCTCGATTACGATCATGCGAGCCAGTATCTGAAAACGCCGTTTTATTATGCACAGTTCGGCTATAACCGTTTTCATTTTATTACTGCGGGCGTAATGGATTTCGTCACCGGAAAATACCAGAGGGTGACCAATGAACTCCGCGTTTCCATCGTTTTCAGAACACTCTGGGGACTGTTGCCGTTTACCTACAGCGAAGAAAATATCGTCTGTACGGTCAGCCGGTACAAAGCCGGACCGTTGCGGCTTATCCGCCGGGGTGATTTTCATCTCCGGCTCGGTCTGGGAATAAAGGGAAGCAGGGCTGTGGTCTATCAGTTCTGCTACCCGCAGATGGTCAAGGTCCCGGTGCGGGTCCATCTGCCGCTGCGGTTCAGGTCCCTGTTCAGTGATGCATTTATCGAAATGACCCCGGTATTGCACAAAGAGGCCGGGAAATTCCGGTTTATGGTACCAAGCCTCGGATTTCTTGAACCGGTGAGCGCCAGGAGCGTCGATACCCTGATTCAGGTCGTACCTGACAAGGGGTATCTGGTCAGCGACGGCACCAAAGGATATGGATGGATAACCCGGATCAATGCCGACCCCTCGCTTCTATCCGGCAGCGGGTATGTGCTGCGGCGACCGACAAAGCGGCAGGGAATTGCGGAATGCGGATTCAAACTGACCGTACGCGATCTTCCCCGCGGGAATTATGATATCCTCAACTGGGTTTTCTTCTCCAAGGACCGCCAGGAAAACCAGCAGCATGACCTCTTGCCGGTCCTGGAGCCTGCCATGGTGACCGTGAACGGTAAAGACGTTTCCAACCTTCTCGTCGCTCCGGCACCTTCTTCCGCCGGTAACCGCTGATCCCTGTAACGCAGGCGATGAGCGGTCCCTCATTGACGGCATTCACCCCGTACCGTATGATCTGAATGCGGGTGGCACGGCGCTACTGCGACCGGGCGCTTCCCCACCGGCCTGCTCTAAATCGCGCCGTCAATTTTTTCCGGAAAATGGTGCCGGCTATGCCGAAGAAGAACAACAACGGATTATCGATAGCCGTTTCCCGGCGGGCTTCCGGCGATGGACCCGGCATCGCGGCCTTCCAGGGTGAAAAGGAGGTAAGAAGGGCGAACCTGCAGGATTTATGCGCCTTGGTGATTTCCGGACGTCAGGCCTATTCCGACGTCGCGGAAAACATAGAAAACAGGGCCTATGAGGAGTGGAAACGCGGTTCGTTTGAAAAGGCGGTGGAAGCGCTGAAACACCTGGCGGCATTTCTGGAAAAGCTGGAGGATAAAAGCGAGGAAAGCGCCATGGATCTCGCAGAAATCTACCAGCTTATCGGGCAGATATATCAGTATGCCGAATGGTATCCCGAAAGCATCGAATGGCTGTCCAAGGCGGTGTTTGTCAATGACCGCGACCCGCTTCCGTATCATTTCATGGCGCGTTCGTATATTAAAACGGGAAATTTTCATTATGCCATCCGCTGTTTCGAGCAGGAGCTTGCGCTTGATGAGGGCAATTATTTCACCTACCTCCAACTGGCGGAGTTGTACGGAAGGGAGGGCAAGCCGGGCAAGGCCGAAGAGTGCCTGAAACAGCTCCTCAACCGCGATCCCGAAAACATTCAGGCGTTACACCGTTTGATCCGTCACTATGAGCGGCACAGCCCGTCAATCGACCCCGGACTGCTCCGCAAGCGGCTTCTCGGGCTGGTAAAAAAGCACAACTGGACGTCGGCGGTGATCAGGTCGTACCATCTTGCCGCGGAAAAAAAGACGGCGGAAGCGCTCGCGTTCCTTTCGGCGTGGCAACTTGACAATAGCGCGCATCCTTCTCCGGTCGTGCATCTTGTAAAGGCGCAGATGTACGACAGCCTCGGCAGCGAACGTGACATGGCAGGGGAGCTGGCGGCGTTTGTCACGGCGTGCCACTCCCGCCAGGAGGTCATGCGCGGGTATATCGAGGAGTATGTCGCATTGTTCGGCGAGGAGCACGCCGTTCGGCTCAAGGAACGCCTGCGAAAAACCGGTCCGGCGCGCGCCAGACGATCAGGCTAGCGCTTTCAATCTGTAATCATCATTACTCAGTCGTTAGAGGAGCGGGAAGGTCGACCGGTGTGGGAGGGTATAACCACGGGCTTTTTTTGCGGGAGGAGTCATTGTCGAGAAAAAAACGTGGAGTATCGACACCGGGAGAGGTATATTTAAAAGTGGGTATTCCCACCGTCATTTCAGGCGTCAGTTGCAACAACGTCGGGAAAGGAGGAATAATGGCACTCGGAATAATAAAAGAGTATGATGCTTCCCTGGATACCAAATACCGTATCACTGTCCGGAAAACCCCGCGACCGTATAAAAATTATCACGTTCGGATTTATAATGACGGCCGGATTCTGATGGAACCTCGCGTTTTGATAGACCCCCGCTCTCTCTCTGAACGGACCCTGCGAATGATGGATAAGGCGATGAAAAAGTACTCGATTGGTGTCAGGTCGGATCCCGTTGATACTGATGCAATGAGGAAGGCTGCTGATGCACTATCGGATTGAGCTGGGGATACCGGGGTTCAGGGATTTTTATAATGATCTCTTCAGCCGCGCTAAAACGCAATCTTTGAATCAAGGCGAAGTAAAGCTTTTTAAAAAGTTGTCCAAGGCGCTCTCCTTCCTCGAAAGTAATCCGGCCCATAACAGTCTGAATTCTCATGAAATATCGGAGCTCTCTGCCCGCTATTCCAAACATACCGGAAAAGTTATCAAGGTATGGCAGTCGTACCTTGAAAACAACACCCCTGCTGCGGGAAGATTATTCTGGTGCTATGGCCCGGTCCGCGGCGTGATAACGATTATCGGTCTGGAATCCCATCCTGAAAATCAGAAAAAAGCAGGTTACGCAAAGGTGCGGCTTTCGGACCTCCCACCGTTGTAAATCCCACCTGGCATTGCTGCCGCTGTTGCCAATAAAGCCGCATATACCGATGAACCACCTGAGCAGTACATGATAAAAAATGTCATTGCCGACACCCTGACGCTGCTAGGTCGTCGCTGCGATTGTTGACAATAAAAAATTTACCCGGAGGATCATGGTGAAATAGCGGATGGTCACCCGAACAACCGCATCGCCTTGAGCAGCAGGAGCGGCCTTTTGGCGAACGTGCGGGTGAAAACGCGCAGGTAGTTCATTTTCTCGGGCGGTTCCTTGGCGAGCGACGAAGCGATCCGGTCGAGGAACGCGTCATCGGTTTTTTCGACGAACTCCTTGAGCGCGAAGGAACGTTCCTGCTGCTTTCCGTAGGTTTTCCGCCATCCGGTTTCGTAGCGACGCAGTTTCGCATAATCAACGGCCCCGGACGTTGAAACCGCTTCCGCAGCCATGGTTCCCGCGAGTTTACCCGCAAAGAGCGAGTAGTGGATGCCTGCGCCGCTGATGCAGTTTACCTGGCGCGCGGCGTCGCCGACAAGCATGGCGCCGTCGCGCACCAGCGGCCGCGTATACCGCGCCACCGGGACCCCGCCGCAATGGAGGCCGGTAGCGTGCGCGCCGGGGAGCTCGCGGTCGAGGAATTCCATAAGACGGTCACGCGCCAGACCGGACGAACTTCTCGTGCCGATGATGCCGAGCCCGACGTTCGCTTCGCTTTTCCCTCGCGGAAAAATCCATGCGTACCCGCCCGGCGCGACCGTGGTGCCGGTATGGAAAACGCAGGCATCCTGATCGATGAGCGGCGAGGTTACCCGGCAAAAGGCGCAGGTTTCCACATCAGCGGGGGAGAGTGCCGTGTTCCAGCCGAGGAACCGCGCGATGCGCGACTCGACGCCGTCGGCAATGATGAGGCAGCTGGCGGAGAACTTCTGTGCCGGGGTGATACAGGCGTAGCGTCCGTCAGGATCACGCCGGACCTCCGTCACCGGAGTTCGTAAAAGGAGCGTGGCGCCGGTTTTCGCGGCTTCTGCCGCAAGGTCGGCATCCATTTTTTCTCTGTCAAGAAGGTAACTTTCGTCAATGTTGCCGATGGTCACCCGGATGCCGGAAGGCGAGACCATGACCGAAGTCCTGATCCGGTGGAGCGTCCATTCAGGATGGTTGCCGGCATGGCTGACGAAGCTTTTAAGCCCGATTCCTTCTCCGCAGCGGACCGGCGTGCCGACCCGTTCGTTGCGGTCAAAAAGAACGACCGAACGGCCGAGGCGTGCGGCTTGAAGGGCAGCGGTTGAGCCGGCCGGACCGGCGCCGATAACGGCGATATCAAAGGAGGTACGGGTCACGGTCCGCAACACCCGCTTTCGGGGCCATGGTCACTCCCGGACAGGCGGCCAAGGCGCAGAGCGCCGAACGGGCAGATGGCGACACAGGCGCCGCAGCGGGTGCAGCGACCCTTGTCGACGACCAGTATTTCGGTCAGCAGCATGAGCGCATTGGCCGGGCACACGCTTATGCAGGTGCCGCACCGGTCGCATTTTTCCATGATTACTTCAACGGCCATCGAGACTCCTGAGCAGTTTTTCCGTGTCTTTATAAATTACTTTTTTGCGCCGGTCCGGTGGATGTTTGAGCAGGGAACGGCAGATCACCGCCGCCTCTTTTTTCTGGCCGGCCCGGTTGAGCAGCTGCGCCTGCCGGTGACGGACAACAAAGGCGCTGTGCACGCCCGCAGGTTCCTTCTCATAGGAGGCGGCCAGAAGGTCGCAGCACAGTGCCGCCTCGTAATGGAGCCGGCGGAGCTCGAGGTAGTCGACCTTTTGCCAGAGCATGAACCGGCTCTTGGGAAATTCCCGTTCGAGGCGCTGTAACACCTTTCCGCTCTCTTCAAGACGATTTTCACGCAGGTAAATATCCGCGAGGGCGAACAGCGAGGCGTTGCCGGTGAGCGCGCCTTGACGGCTGCAGGTCCATAGCCGCTCAATGCCGCGCTCTTTGGAGCCCGGATACCAGAACAGCATCCACCAGAGCCGTTTTTTCAACTCGCCCCGTGCATAATCGTACAGCCCCAGCAGAAAGAGAGGATCTGCGTTGGTCGTATCGAGTCGCCGGGAGTCTTCGAGGAGGTCGAGCGCTTCAAACCCGTTCTGCATGGCCGCGTAGTATGCGCCGAGCCGCAGGTGAAAGGATGCGTGTATTCCCTTGCAGATGCCCAACAGCATCAGGGAATAGGGCGAAGATCCGGTTTCGTGTTCATGCCGGGCGACAAGAGCGTCGGTGCGCCGGTAGGCCCGGAAAAAAGCGGCAGTGTCGTAGAGGGTATCGAAATCGACGTCGCGTATGCCAAGCGCGGTCAGGCGCATGAGCGGAGCAAGGGGATCGCACGAGTCGGCGCTGGCAGCGGAATCGGCAATGGAGAGCGCGCGGTCATAGCGGCAATTAAGGATTTCGTAAACACAGGCCGCGGCATAAGGTTTATCAGCAATCACCGGTGTTGCGTTCAATCCGCCTGCAAGGAACAACAGAAGCAACACGGCGGTTCGTATCATCAGGCGTCGGTCCGGTCGGGATTCTTCACGGTTGCGTTTTGCGGGACCAATGACGGGTAGACGACTCCATGCCGGTATCGAAAATATATCCAGGTCGCAAAGACCACGCCGGCACTGAAGGCCACAAACCAGGGTGAAAGGGCTGCGGCGGCAGCCATGCAAAAAAGCCCGCCGATTTTATAGGTCGATTCTTCGAGAAGTTTCACCGGCTTGATAAGGTACAGCAGGTAGAGGGGAAACGCGGCGGCGGCACTGAAAGCGGCGAAAGGATCGCCGGTACGGAGGGAAACGGCGAGCGCCAGACCCGTGAACAGGGTGGCAAGGATTTGTGCGTTTTTTGCCCCGAACCGGACGGCGGTGGTATTCTTGCCGGATGCGCGGTCGCCGGGGATATCCGGTATGGTGGAGCTGATGGATCCAGCGCACATGAGGAATACGTAAGGAAGCGCCATGACGAAAAATGCTGAATTACCCAAGGATCG
>JAFGOU010000360.1 GCA_016926315.1 Chitinispirillaceae bacterium | reverse complement strand
GGAATCACGCGGGTATTGTTGAATACCAGCAGGTCGCCCGGGCGCAACAACTCCACAAGATCATGGAACCGTTTATGTCCAATCACACCCGTGCTTCGGTCCAGCACCATGAGCCTGCACGCGTCACGCTGCTTTTGGGGATGTTGCGCAACAAGTCCGTCGGGAAGCTCAAAATCAAAATCATCGGTGTGCATGAGAAATCGTGTTCAGGTAACGGTCGCGCGGCCCGCCACTTACCGGGGTTTCGCAGCGCGCTCAGGCAGGGAAAACATGCTCTCCAGATCGTGGCGTGAATAGACACGGAATGCAATATGGGTCTCGGAATCGGTGATTCCATCAACTTTTATAAGGCGACCGGTGACGATGGTGGCAAGTTCCTCGTTGTCCCTGACCCTTACCATTGCGGCAAGATCGTAGCGGCCCGCAATGGAATAGACCTCGGAAACGCCCTGCAGATCGACCAGAACGTTCGCGACCTCGTCAATCCGGTCTCGTTTTACCTTTAACAGAACCAGCGCGGTAACCATGTGCGTTTACTGTATCCCTTTCCGTTTCCAGGGGAAACCGGAAACGTCGAAATAGTAGATTCTTCTTTCACCGGAAGGAATGAGCATGATTTCGATCACATCAAACACTTTTTTTTCCTCACGGTACATGGTCTGCCCGTCGACTTTCCAGTTCTTGTCTTTTATGCCGTACACTTTGCTCAGGTAACGGTACTCCGCCTCGATGCCTTCACTCTGCTTCAAAACGCCGTTAATCACAATGGCATCTTCGTGGGAATCACCGCTGCCGCCTGAAAAGGTGATATGATCCTGGGCGCTTTTTGCGTTTTTTGCCGACGCTTTCTGGCTTGCGCAGCAAAAGCCGAGCGCGAGGGCTGCAATGACGACACATCGTATAATCATCCTGTTCTCCTCTCCTTACTGCAGGAGCCGCTGAACCATCCGGATGGTAAAATAGTTACAAGCAAACGCAAAGGCAATTCCCGCGTTTTTCGCCGTCCCTTCCGACCTGCGGCTTCTCAATCCACAGCAGAGTACCGACATCAAACCAGGGACGTATCCGCGTTTTTTTTATTCATGCTTGCATCCGGCATATCTCCATTTATATACTATATGCTGTAGTCCCTTTCCTTTCGGACCACAGTGTTTTTCCGGCTCGCTTTCGGGAGAAAAATTCCGGCACCCCGCATGAAAGGTCCGGCATAGGGTCCAGTATGAACTCCTCCGGCATCAGCACCGATACCCGGCGATTCCAGGCGATGGTCAACGACCCTTCTGCCGACAATCGTGCGCTCTTCAGCAGCGAGGCAGTCGGGGTGCGTACCATGACCATCGTGAACGCCATCATCGTCTTCGGTATCATGGTTCCCAACCTGGTCCTTTTTTCGCTCCTCGAACTTTTCCGCCGCGAGCATATGAGCATCGTGGTATTCGACACGGTTTTTTTAACCGCGGCCGTCATCAACTTCCTGTTGTTTATCAACGTAAAAAACGCCAGGCTTTTTTCATGGATAAACTGCGCGCTCCTGATGATGCTGTTCATCGCTCTATTCATCATGGGCGGAACCGGCAATTCGGCATTTTTATGGTCGCTGGTATTTCCCGTTATCGCGCTCTTTCTGCTCGGCGCGCGGTCCGGAACGATCCTCGTTGCGTTCTTCCTCCTTGCCCTCCTTTTCCTCTTTTTCGCGCCGCTGGGCCGCGAAGCGCCGCTCATCAACCGCGACCTGATGTTCAAACTCAGGTTCCTGGCCGTGTTCCTCTCTCTCCTGTCCTGTTCACTGCTCTATGAATACCTGCGGAAAAAAAGCCAGAAGGAGTTAAAAACAAAAAACAGCGTGCTCGAACGGGCCATCCGGGAGATCAGAAGCAAGGACGAAAACCTCCGCTTTCTGGCGCGATCGTCGGTGGAGCTCATGGGATTTTCTTCGGAAAACCACATATATGAATATGTCGGCAAACATCTGAAGGAACTCGTTTCCGATACCATCATCATGCCCTTCTCCCTGACGAACGATCAAATGCTGAAGATCACCGGCATTCACGGGCTGGATCTTCCGATGATCTCCCGCGGGGTCGCGCTATTGGGATTCAACCCCAGGGACATTGTGCGACCCATGAGAATGCGGGTGCTCGAAGCGATCGGCACCGGAAGGCTCCAGGAGTTTCCGGGGGGCATCATCGAACTCGCCCGCGAAGACATTCCGGAAACGGTCTGCCGGGTGGTCCAGAAAACTTTCGAGATCAATCATGTCTATACCATCGGGTTCACCTACCAGAAAAGCCTGCTCGGCGGTATCTTTATATTTAAGAGGAAAGGACCGATCGCCGTCGAACGGGAAATCATAGAGCCCTTCACCCAACAGGCCGCCGCGGTCCTGCAGCGCATGCGTGCGGAAGACGCGCTGGCCGCCCGCAATAAAATGATGGAAGCGCTCTTCGCCGCCATTCCCCATCCGGTTTTTTATCTCGACGGATCGGCGCGCCTGATCGGCTGCAATGCGGCGTTCGAAACGCTCGTCAAGAAGAGCGCTCCCGAGATCAAGGGTTCCGTCCTGCACGATCTGATTCCGTCGTCCGCCAGCGACGACCTTCATACGCTGTTTCTGAAGCTCCTGGAACAAGGCGGACACATGGTCCACGAGTGCACGCTTCCCAACATGACGGGTTCGTACAACCAGGTGCTGGTCAGTATCGCAACCTTCGGCGAGACCGACGGATCGGCCGACGGCTTGGTGGGTACGATCATCGATGTCACCGAGCTTACCAAGGCAAAAGAGCTGGCTGAAGCGGCAAACATCGCCAAAAACCAGTTTCTCGCGAACATCAGCCACGAAATCAGGACACCGATGAACGGCATCGCCGGCATGTCGGACCTGCTCTTGAGCACCGACCTCTCAAGCGAACAGCGGGAGTATGTTCGCATCGTGCGGTCCTGTACCGACTCACTCCTGACCCTGCTCAACGACATCCTCGACTT
>JAFGOU010000032.1 GCA_016926315.1 Chitinispirillaceae bacterium | reverse complement strand
TAACATGAATTTTACGGAAAAGCTGATCAAGCACCTGCTCATGGCGGTCAATGGCGGTCTTGATCTGGCGTATGAGGACACGAAGATTGATTTCAGCGGCGACTGGCCGCGTGTTTCGTTTCGCGAGGTCCTGCTGCGCGATTGCGGGGTTGACATCGATCTGTTTCCGACCCGCGAAGGGCTCATGGCGGAGATCGACCGGCAGGGGATACGTTTCGAGACCGACGTGGAGATCAGGAAAGCGGGCCGCGGCACGCTCATCGATCTTCTCTATAAGAAAGTGTCACGGCCGAAAATGATCAACCCGCAGTTCATCACCCACCATCCGCTTGACCTGTCGCCGCTGGCCCGGAAAAACGACGCCAACCCGCTCGTGGTCGACCGGTTCCAGCTCGTGGTAAACGGCTGGGAGGTGGTGAACGCCTATTCCGAGCTGGTGGACCCGATCGACCAGGCCGACCGGTTCAGGGAGCAGGCGGCGGCACGCGCGCAGGGGGATAGCGAAGCCATGGAGGTGGACAACGACTTTGTCACCTGCATGGAGTTCGGCATGCCGCCGATTTCCGGCTGGGGCATGGGGATCGACCGCATGGTGGCGCTCCTGACCAACACGTCAACGCTGCGTGACGTGGTGCTGTTTCCGCTCCTGAGGCCGGAGGAATAAAGAAGGTTCAAAGGTCACCGTTGAAAGCTGTCAGGATGATTTTTACTCGAGACATGAAAGACCTCGTGGCGTTTTTTGAAAAACATGCCGTCCGCAGGCCTACGGAAGAAAGCGATGGATAACCGCCGCCCATGAAATCCCTTGAACTCTTCATTTCCCTGCGCTACCTGCGCGGCAAGCGAAAGATCGGCACCTATATCACCGCCATCGGCGTGTGCCTGGGCAGTTTCGTACTTATCATCGCACTCTCCATTGCCAATGGGTTTGAAAAAGAGGTGCGCGACCGGATCGTGGGTACGCTCGCTCACGCCAAGATATTTCAGTACCACTCCCGGGAGATAACCAGTCCCGACTCCCTTCGCGAAGTGATTTTGCGGCAGCCCGATGTCGTGGCTGCCGCGCCCTATATCAACGGTAAGGGCGGTATCGAACACGAGCAGGTGCAGGAGGGCGTGATGGTCATGGGCATTGACGATACGCTCGAGCAAACCGTCACGGACCTGCATACGACCATCAAGTACGGGGCACTCGATCTCGGCATGTTGAAATCGACCCGCGGGCGTGAGTTCCCCGGCATCATCATCGGACTCGGTCTTGCCGATAAAATGGGGGTACGGCAGGGATCGGAGGTCGTGCTCATGTCGCTCACCACCCCCGAGGGGTCAAGCGATCCGGTGCCGAAGATGATGCGCTTCACGGTTGCCGGCGTTTTCGAGACCGGCATGTACGAATACGACCTGAACCTCGTGTATATCTCCATTGTTTCGGCGCAGGAGCTTTTCAACATGAGCGGGGTCGAAGGGATTCAGATCAAGACGACCAACCTGTTCAAGGCCGGGGAGATTGTGGAACGGATCAGGAAGGAGCTGGGAAGTTACCCCTACCGTGTACAGGACTGGGAGTCGCAGAACAAGTCGCTGTTCCAGTGGATGAAGCTGGAACGGCTGATTATTTACATTGTCATATCGCTGATCATGCTTGTGGCGGCGCTCAATATCGTTTCGTCCCTCATTACCATGACTTATGAGAAAAGGCGCGAGATCGGCATTCTCATGAGCATGGGGGCCAGCTCCTCCTCGATCCTGAAAATATTTGTTATTTACGGTATTGTGGTGGGGTTCGTGGGGTCCACGGTCGGCGTGGGGCTCGGGGTTTCGCTCTGCGCCATCCAGTACCATTGGCGCGTCATCCCGTTGCCCGGGGATATTTACTTCATCGATACGTTGCCGGTCATCATCCGCGCTTTTGATGTCATATTGGTCTACCTGTCGGCGAACATGATCGCCTGGCTGACCACTCTCTACCCTGCGTACAAGGCGTCGAAGATGCTTCCTGCGGAGTCGATACGGTATGAGTGAGAACATCACCCCCATACTTTGCGTCCGTAACCTCAGGAAAACCTACTCCGACGACGCGGGTGCGTTTGACGTACTCAGGGACGTTTCATTTTCCGTGGATAAAGGCGAGATGATCGCCCTCCTGGGTATTTCCGGGGCCGGCAAGACCACGCTGCTTCAGATTCTGGGCGGGCTCGACCGGGCGACCTCGGGCGAGGCGCTGTTCGAAGGCCGCGACCTGTCGAAGTTGTCGCCAAAGGAACTGGCGGATTTTCGCAACCGGAAGGTCGGTTTCGTGTTCCAGTTTCATCACCTGTTGCCCGATTTCACGGCGTTCGAGAACGCGGTCATCCCCGGCCTGATCGCCGGCAGGAGCCGGAAATGGTGCGAGGAGCGCGCCGCGATGCTCCTTGAGACGTTCGGGCTCAAGGGGCGGTTTTCCCATTTTCCCACCGAGCTTTCGGGCGGAGAGCGCCAGCGCGCCGCGCTGGCCCGCGCGCTGATCAACGATCCCGCCGTCGTTCTTGCCGACGAACCCACGGGAAATCTTGACAAGGGTAATGGCGAGATGCTGCTCGACTATTTCTGCAGGGCCAACCGCGAGCTGCGGCAGACCTTCGTCATTGCCACCCACAACGGCCAACTCACCGGCGGCATGCACCGGATCATCGAGATTGAGGACGGGCACGTCAAGGGTGGTTCGCCCGCTCCGA
The DNA here is from genome assembly GCA_016926315.1 of Chitinispirillaceae bacterium. Next base: position 779 of record JAFGOU010000032.1, on the reverse strand, counting down.
TATAACGCGGTGGCGGGACCATCCGCCGTGCGTTACCTGCCGAATATTTTTCCGCATTCCATAAAGAATTCGTCAAGCGGGACCGCCCGGCCGGCGGGAGCGTACGGCGGTTTCAGCGTTTGGGAGTAAACCGGGGTGATTTTATTTTCGAGGTACCGTGCATGGTCGGACATGGCGAGCAGGGCGATGAGGCCGAAGCTTATTGCGAACGCGATGATGACGCGACGAAGGTCGATACAACCCGTGGCGATCCTGGTGTTGGCCACAAGAAGGCCGGCCGACAGCAGGCCGAAGCCGGCATACCGCGCGGCGTCGGCGATCGGGACGCTTGCGGAAAAAAAATCGACGTGTTCCGCCAGCGCCGCGATCAGGAAAAAAAGGAGGAAGGCGGAGTCGGCGATAATGAGCTGCATCGCGAAATCGCCGCTGCGTTTGACGATAAATCCGGCAAGGGACCATATCCCCGCCCAGATCAGGGGGAAGAACAGGAGCGGCAGCGCCCCGGCAAAGAGCGCGACGGATTTTGCCGCCGTGGTGGTGTTCAGTGCGCGATCAACCAGGGCGACACCGAACACCGCAAGAAGGGTGACCACCGAAATCAGCGGCGTCACGGTTCCCGATGCGGTGTGATGGCGCGGTCGCAAGGGAAGCGCCGGCGGCACTTCCTGCGAGGGTGCATAGAGTCGCAGCACGGTCCTGCCGATCTGGACATAGCTTCCGGGACCGAGTTCGCGGGGGCCGGTGATGGGTATCCCCCTTTCGACGAAGGTGCCGTTCGT
>JAFGOU010000359.1 GCA_016926315.1 Chitinispirillaceae bacterium | reverse complement strand
GCCTCGTTTTCCGCAACCGCGCGCCTGCTCTCCCTGGTGAGCAGCGTGTCCAGTTCGCCCACCGTTTTCTGAAGCGATGACAGCTCGGTACCGACCCATTTCGGTTTTTCGCCCGGGAGCACGACCCGTTTTCTCGCCGTATCAGCGGCGGTATCCTTGAGGAGGTCCACCGCCCGCTTGAAATCGTCAAATCTGGCCTGCGAAAGACTCTGATAAGTAAAGTCAAGCGAGTCAAGAAAACGATAGAAGTCCTTCATGATGCGCGGGGATACGGCAATGTCGCCCCCCTTGAGCAGATCGCGCTTCTTCAACCGCACATATTCGATATTGGCGAACCGGAAAAAGAGGTCCTTTCCGAACAGCGTACGGATGACCATGTTCGGGATCTTCTGCTTGACGATCGTGTCGGGAATGATGCCGCCGCCGCCGAACATCTTTCTTCCGCCCTTGGTCCGGTAGATGGTGGTGTCCGCGACGGCCTTGCTCTTCTCCACGGTTGTGCCGTCGTCGTTTTCTTCGCCGTCTTCGGCCCCTTGCTCGTCCCCGTCGTCATCATCGCCGTTTGCCGCACCGCGTACCGCATTCTCCTGCCGGTTGATGCACCGTCCAGACGGGGTGTAGTAAAAGGCGGTGGTCATTTTCAGATGGTGTTTTTTATCGAGCGGGAACACGCTCTGCACCGATCCCTTGCCAAAGGTGGTATCCCCGACGATAACGCCCCGGTCCCAGTCCTGAATTGCGCCGGCAACGATCTCCGACGCGCTTGCGCTCGCATAGTTAACCAGCACCACGAGCGGCATGTCTTCGGGAAGGACCGAACCGCTTCGCGAGTAGAACTCCTTGTTCTGCTCAAGGGTCCGGCCCCTGGTCGATACCACGAGCCTCTTTTTCTGGAGGAACTTATCCGCCACGTCGATCGCCTGCGGCAGGAGACCGCCCGGATTATGCCTGAGGTCAAGTATCAAGCCCCGGATTTTATTCTTGAGCAGCTTCTGTAGGGCCTTCTCGACCTCGGCGCCCGCATCCTGCGAAAATTGGGTCAGATGCACATAGCCGATGGCGCTGTCGATAACGCCGGCAAACGGCACCGGTTTGATCCGTATGATCTCGCGGGTGATCGTATACTCCATGTCCTTTGCCTCGCCCTTGCGCCGGATCATGATCGTGACCCTGGTGCCAGGCTCGCCGCGAAGCTTGCTCACCGCCTTGTCAATGGTAATGCCCGCGGTCGACTTCCCGTCGATGGTAATGATCTGATCGCCCGACTGGATGCCGGCGCGCGCCGCCGGGGTGCCGGAAATCGGCGTCATTACCGTGAGCACCTTGTTGCGGATCGAAATCTGTATTCCCAGACCACCGAATTTGCCCTCGGTATGGATCTTGAGCTCTTCATACTGGTCGCGCTTGAAATAGCTCGTATGCGGATCGAGGGTGCGCAACAGCCCCTTTATCCCGTTGTCAATGAGTTCGTCCGACTGCATATCTTCAACGTAATTCTGATGGATCTTGGTGGCGACATTCTCGAAGCGGATGATGTCGGAATAAAAATTGTCGCTGTCGCCCTTTGCCGTGGGCACGTCGATCCAGATGCCCATGACGACGACAAAGAGGACCGCGACGCCGACGATCGGGGGTTTTTGCAGCATCCGCGACAGGGAACGATTAAAAGAATTGGCCATTGGTGCTCCTGAAGGTGCGCATCTGCAAGCGCGGTTCATGAGTAGAAGAGCAATGCAAAACGATTTTAAAAATATATTATGTACCACGGATTTTGAAGAGCGCTCCGTGAAAAAACACGGTGCGCCGGAAAACTGCGCCTTACTTTCCGGCCGCGGCCCATCCAAAAAATCCAGACGGCTTGTTGCTCATCGGTCATGCCGGGCATGAATCGAGATATGCCGGACGCAGAACCCATGACCCCTGGCATGGCCCCAGGCGTAACGCTGTTTGCCGTATCTGCGAGAACAAATCGTCGTTGCCGGCGACAAACCGTTCATGCCAGAGCAGATAGCTCAGCATTTTCCAATCATTTTTCCAGCGTTTCCGCATATACGTATTTGTATAAGGTGACGTACTTGACCGGACAATCAGTTCGACGATAGCCGAACTCTGGCGGAAAAACCGCTGCATGGGAAACGGGAATCCCATCTTCCGGGTGCGCCAGACAACTTCGTGCGGCAGATACGGCTCAATCGCCTTTCTGACGATCCATTTCTGCCAGCCGCCGCGCACCAGATACTCCAGCGGGAGCGAAAACGCGAACTCAACGATCCGGTAATCGAGAAACGGCTCGCGGATCTCGATCGGGATCCCCATGTAACTGCGGTCCCCGGCCGCCAGCCAGTACGGCATGATCGTGAACCGCATGTCCTGCCAGAGCCGGGCGTCAAGATCCAGCGACCGCGCGCCCCCGCTCTTCAGCCGTTCCCTGATCGCATACCCCAGAGGTTTGATAAACGCCTCGAAACGGGAGCCGGTGTCGCGGCACCGCAACGCTTCCCGTACATATCCGCCCATATTCCCCCGAACGAGCCGCCCGAGCTGCATGAGCGAATAGTGGTACCCGTACCCGCCGAAATTTTCGTCCCCGGCCGCTCCGTTAAGCGCCACCTTGACACCCTTTCCCCGCATGGCCGACCATACCTGCTGGTCGGCGTGCATGTTGGGCGAATGGTACGGCTCATCCTGCAACACGGTAAACGGGAGGATGTCTTCCCACAACGAACCGGCGGGTGCGTCTATCCACTGCTGCTCGGATCCGCAGGCTTTTGAGGCCGCGGACGCGAACGGGGATTCATCCGCCTCCTTGTCGGGAAATCTGACCGTGAACGCCGGTAGCGTCACCCCCAGTTCGTGGCGGGCAATGGCCAGAAGCGCCGAGGAGTCGATTCCGCCTGAAAGGGACAGGGCAAGCGGCACGTCTGCGCGAAGCCGCAGGTTGATCGCATCGCCAAGGAGCTCCCGAAAACGGATGACCGCCTTCTCCACCGGCAGTTCAAAGACCCGTTTCCGCGTGAGAGGCAACGACCAGAACCGCCTGGTCCGCTCCTCGAATCCGGGCTCCAAAAAGGCATACGATCCGGCCGGAAACGAACGAACGCCGGTAAAAAACGTGTTCTGCGTATGGTCCTTCAGCCCTGCGGCCAACCAGTCGGTTACGGACTTGGAATGCGGCGCGGCCGCCTTTCGTACCGCGGGCGCCGCCAAAACCGTTTTGATTTCAGACCCGAAATACACCCGGTTATCCTGCACGGCGTAGTAGAGCGGTTTTACGCCGAGCCGGTCGCGGCTGACAAGCACGCTGCGGCGCTGGGGATCATAGATCGCGAGCGCCCAGAACCCGTTGAACCGGTCAAAACACGCGACACCCCATTGCCGGTAAGCGTACAGCGCCACTTCGGTATCGCAGTGGGATGCAAAGGAGTATCCCAGCGCGGAAAGCTCCTCACGCAACTCCCGGTAATTGTAAATTTCACCGTTGTAAACAATCGCCCATACGCCGTGCGGGGAGACAAACGGCTGATGTCCCGCGATCGTAAGGTCGATTATGGAAAACCGGCGATGCGCCAGTCCCACGCAAAATCCCTTGTGGGGCGCGGCGGTTGCTATGTCGGGCAGCGTAGCAGTAACGGCGGGATCACTCGCTGGTCCGCTGAAGGCGAGGGTTTTCCCGTGCTGTGGCGCAACAAGCAGATACCCTTCATCATCAGGGCCGCGGTGCGCGATCGTCCCTGCCATTGCGCGCAACAGCGCCGGTTCGACCGGGCGGCCGCCGTAATCCACAATGCCCGCTATTCCGCACATGACGGCTCCCCTTTCTGTCCGCGCGCGGCGCGACGGTACCGGACAATGCAATAGACGGCGCACGCTGCGCAGTACAGAACCGTTTCCACGGCAATAATCGGAAGCGTGCGTCCATATCCGCCATAACCGCGCACCAATTCAACAAGCAGGCACAGAAGCGCGATCGCGGCCGCATGCGGTAAAAAACCGAGCACGTATCGCCATGCGCTCATGCCGGTCAAACGGCGGCGGATCACCCATTCCACCGGCATGACCAGGAAAGTTACCGCCGCGACCCATAACCAGAGCATGGTCGCAAGCGAAAACCTGCCGCCCGCCATAAAAACCGCAAGGGTGAGGCACGCGGAATACCCATTGAAAAAGAAGCCTGTCTTTGCGCGGTTGAGCGCCATGAGATAACTGCCGAACGGGTTTCCTATGGACCAGACCGCTCCGAGCAGGCAGAGCGGAAGCATATATTCCTGCGCAGGCAGGAATGCTCTTCCGAACAGCACGAAAAGCACGGTATCGCGAAACAGGTAGAAAAACCCGTACACGGGGAAAACGACAAGCGCCAGCTTGCCGGTATAGGCGATGTAGAGCGCGTTCAGGGATGCAGGCTCCTTCTGCAGGCCGGAGTAAACCGGATAGGCGACCCGCGAAAATGCGCCCGAAAAAAAAATGAGCGGACGAGTGACAAGCTGATTCACCACGGTGTACAGCCCGAGCACCTCAAGCGAAAAAAACTTTCCCATGATCGGTTTTTCAAGATTGCCGCCCAGATAATTAATACAGCGTTCCGCAGTGTTGAACATGCCGAACCCCAAAAAAGGCCTCAGATCCTTCCTTGAAAAAAAAAGACGCGGCACGAACAGCTCTTTTCCAATAACAATTGCGCATACGGAGGCAATGGCATTGCCCGCGATCAGGCCCTCAAAATAGGCCGCCGGACCTGCTCCGGCAAATGCCCGCAGCACCGCAACGCCAAGCGCCACGAGAGAGGAGCATATCTCGATCAGCGCAATGGTCATGAACGCGCGCTCGCGCTGCATGAGCGCCAGATGCTGCTGCCCCAGCGCGGCCGCCGCGAGCGCGGCGGCCGCCAGCAGCACAAGCCGCACCAGGTGGTCGCTCTGGAACAGGCGGGCGACAGGAACGGCCGACAGAACAAGCAGACCGGTCGCAACAGCGGCAAGCCCGAGAGAGAACCAGTAGAGTGAAGAGAGCCGGTTGCGGTCAACAGCGGGCTGCCGCACGATCACGCTGGTAAATCCCGAATTGATAAAAGAATAGGCCACGCCCATGGCAACCATGGCGACCGCGATGAGGCCGAAGGATGAGGGTTCGAGCAGGCGCGCCAGCAGCATGTAGGTGACGATCATGCAGCCGTTCTTTCCTATGATCGCGGCCATGGACCAGGCTACATTGAAGCGGACGCTCTCCTGCATATCGTCCAAATATAGTTAAGGGGTTCCCGGAACGCGGCAAACGGAAGACAAAAACATGGTGCGTTCAGTGTGGCTTCTTTTATATTATTTCGTCTTTGCAGATAACATCCTTGGAGGGGATTCATATCATGCGCCACCACTTCATTCAGCTGTTATGCCTGGGCAGCGCTCTTGTCGCCGCGGCCCCGAGCGTATCGCATGCCCGCAACGTTGATTCGGTCACGAGCGACGGCCTCAAGTTCTGCATATCCTATTACCGGGACGGCTACTACAACCGCACCATCGAATGCATCAACGACGTCCTGCCCGGTCTCACGGTCGGAAACGACAGCATGTGCGCATATAAATATCTCGCCCTTTCCTACGGCATGATCAACCGGATCGAGCAGGCCGAGGAGTGCTTCAGGCTGGCGCTTGAAAAGGATTCCACCATGGAGATCGACACCCTGGAGTTTCCGCCCAATATCGCGCTCATTTACAAGCATGTGAAGCTTGAGAGAAAAGTCCAGCAGTTCGACTCGGCCGCACCCAAACCCGCCGCCAGCACAACGACGTTGCAGGTGAAAAAAGACCGTACGGTACCGGCCCTGTTCGTGACCGGCGCCGTGTTTTGCGCCGGGGCCGGAAGCGTGGCGTTTTACAACGGTTACCGGGCCCGCAAAGAATACAGCTCCCTCAGGCCGCCGAAAAACCCGCAGTCGGAAATGGACCGGGTCTGGAGCGAATTCCTTCTTTCGATCGCGGGTGGTTCCGTGGCAACGCTGGTCTCAGGCATCTGCCTCTATTTTGCCTTCTCCTACGATCCCGCCCCGCAACCGGTAGCGCTCTCCGCGGACAATGGCGGGATAGCGCTGTCGATTGCATTTTAGAAAACGAAATCCTTTACGCACGATCACGATGATCGTGGCGCATTTTTAAAGGGGATTTGCATGTTCCCGTTTTACTCTATCTCTTCGTCCGCTTCTCCACCTTCAATCTCCTGGAGCTGGACCTGGATGCGGATCACTTCACTTTTTTTGATGGTCACGGTCTCTTCATGCGGCAAAAATCCGTCGCGCTTTAAAAGGAGTGTATGCTGCCCTTCGAGAAGAACGAGCGGCGCGGGCGTGGGCGTGGTACCCTGGAGCGTACCGTCGATATAGAGATCGGACCAGGGATAGGAATAAACGTGCAGCTTGCCGTTGCCCTTTACCTCTATGGTTTCAGGTTTCAAATCAACGTCAAACAACTGCATTTTATACGCTTCAAGAAGAAATGAGCGTTCATATGACTCAAACCCGGGCGCCTTCACGATCACGTCATGAAAACCCGGATCGAGCCTCTTGCCTTCGGCCAGCACTTTGCGGGGAATCATTACTCCGTCCACAAACACCCGCGCTTCATCGGGCGCGACCGTCATCTTAAGAATGCCGGCGTTTATTTTCTCCGCGACAGCAGGCGTATCGTGCACCGCAGGCCTGCTGACACGTGGCTGTGGTAGCAGACGCGGTGCCGCAACCGGCGCTTTCCTTTTCGTCCGCGCCGCAACCGGCGCGGGCCGTACCGAGGCCTTCGTTGCCGGTTTTGGCTGTTGTGAAGGCAGCTTTTCCCTTCTCACCGCGGGCTTTACCGGCTGCCGACGCACCGGCACCCGTTTTGTAACCTCGGGCTTCTTGTCCGGAGCAGCGGCACCCTCCTGTTCTGTTACCGCCTGTACCGGGCCGGCTGACGCTTCGTCATTTTTGTAAACGCCCTTTATAAAAAAGAGTATCGGCACCACCATAACGGCGAGAACAAGAACAATACCCAGCGGCATGACTAACCGCGTGAAAAGGGACGGTCTCTCCTGCTCGTACCGTTCATCAGGCGTCTCGTCAGGCGCGGGCTTTTCGCTTGAAAGAAGCGATACGATCTTCCCCTTCGCCAGCGAAAAAAGAATCACTGCTGCGGACAAAGGAGCGTGCCGTACCGGTCCAGGCTCAGGGATCTTGTCGAGTATATGCCCTGCGATCATATGGGACGTATTGGTAATGTCGAGCGTGGTGAAATGCTTTTTAAGTGAATCGATAATTGGGTCAAGCGAATGGGGCCTGCGGTACGCCTCTTTTTCAAGACAGCGCTGGATCACATTGGTAAGGTGCGAAGGCAGGTCAGTAACGAGTTCGTGGATCTTTATCTCTTCGGTATGGACGACTGCGGTCAAGAGACCGGCAAGATCGTCCCCGTGAAACGGGAACCGTCCGCTGCATAACCGGTACAGCAAGACCCCGACCGACCAGAGGTCCCACTGAATGCCCCGTTCCATTATGGCGCGCGCCTGATCAGGCGACATGTCGGTATAAATGATCGAGGCGGTCTCCGCCCAGGCGTCGCTGGCGAGCCCTACCTGTTCGGCAATAACCTTGGCCTGCTCCGGCGGCATGTAGAGCGGGGTCGCGAAATCGTTCTTCTCATGGGCCGGATTCATGGTGTGCGCCCGTGCCATGGATAGCCCGAAATCAGAGAGCACCACCCTGCCCGACCTGCTGATAAGGATGTTCCCCGGTTTAATGTCACAGTGGATCACGCCGTTTTTATGGGCGAATTTAAGCCCTTCCAGCGCGCGTGATAAGATCATGAGCCCGACATCGCGATTGAAACCGGGATGCCCCATGAGGCGTTCAAGGTCGCAGCCATCCACCTGCTCCATGACGATAAAAAACGAGTCCTTTTCCTCGCCGTAATCAAAAATAGTGATTATGTTTTCGTGAGACAGCGAAGAGGCGGTCCTGGCTTCGTTGTTGAACCGCTTGAGAATGGCGGCTTGGCCTTCAAGATTGCATGACAGCTTTTTTATGATGACCCTGGTATCGGTGGAACGCTGCACAGCGGTGAAAATCTCGCTCATGCCGCCTTCCCCGATTTTCTGAATCCGGGAGTAGTGTTTCAGTGAAAATTCCAGCATAATAGAACCACAGCGTTGCTGATGAGTGTACTATGTCAGACAGCAGCGATCGTGTTCTGCTGTTTCGTGCTTCCGGGTGAAGAAAAATCCCAATCTGTTAAAAATACGTTTGCGGCCATGACGAGGTATAGCACTTTGCGATCCATTTGTTTTTTCCTGCCCGGTTCCTGCCGGTAGGTCGCGTACAAAACCGTCTGCTCCGGATTATTCATACCGTGACAAATTCACCGCGAAGGCGCGGAAGCACGGTAATGATCCCGGGAAATATTTTTTCATTTGCTTCATGGCAAATTATTATTTTGAAGGCGGTGGTTTATGGATGGAGGTTTTTTCCATACGCACGGGGGAAAGTCCCGGGTGCTTTTGTATTGTCGTTGCCTTCAACAAGGTGAGGTTCTCCACGTAGGCAGTACGAAATACTTCGGGGAGAGGGTTCTGCGTAGTTTCCTGCATCATAAATGCCTTAAAGTATAGCCAGTTTCGGCACGATTATTGCAAGCTACTATCTTCGCCAGGAGAAGTGTTACTACTACTTTGCCTGCTACCATTATTAGGAGTTTTTATGAAACGTGTATCCACTCCTTCGCGCCCGCTCACTATTACCGGAGCATTGCTGTTTGCCGTGGCACTCGTCATATCCTGCACGCGCGACAACCCCTTCGACATCAATAATCCTGATTACAGGGCAGGAACAAAGCCGCGCGCCAGTTTTGTTGATACGATAATTACCGGGTATATCTACGATACCATCTCCATAAAAATCGTCTGGGCCGACACGGCGGTCGGCGGCAAAAAGGGCGCCATCAAACGGTATTATTTTGACTGGAACGGGACCGGGACGTGGAGCGACAGCGCCAACGGAACCGCTGCCGACACGTTCATCGTCAAAAGAAGCTTTGGCGCGCAAAACGCCATGGCACGGCTCATTGCCCTGGATTATGAAGACAGTCTCAGCGCTATAGACAGCGTTCCTCTTATCATTATGCCGAGCGTTCCGGAAATCACCGGCATCCAGGCGCCCGCGACGGTCCAGAAATCGGTGCCCTTTACCATTACCGTTTCCGCAACCGATGCCGGCGGCGTGATCACCTCGTTTCTATGGGCCTTCAACTCCACCGAGTTTACCCACATCACGCCAACCGGCGTCCTGGACCATACGTTCAATGAGACCGGCGTCCAGACCGTTTATGTTAAGGCTCGCGACAACAAGAACATCGAATCAGACGTCCGTTCAACCGTTATCCGGGTCGTCGATCAGGTTGACACCACAGCTCCGCAGATCACTTTTATTTCACCCCTCAATCTCGACACCCTGCAGTCGCGCAACGCGCTCGTGCTCCTCCAGGTGAGTGATGAAAGCGGCATCAGCAGCGTTACCGTGAATGATGTCGCGTTCCAGGAGTCCGCGGGCGTCTGGCGCGGCACGGTCGTGCTGCAGCAGGGCGAAAACCTGCTTGCCGCCGTGGCAAGCGATAAAACAGGCAACTCCAGCTCCATTTCAATCAGGGTGTTTTACTCGCCCGGTACCGTTGACACCGATCCGCCGGTCATTCTCATGATGGTGCCGCCGCGCATGACCGATACGGTCTCCACTGAAATCCTCACGATCAGGCTCATGGCCCTCGACCAGTCCGGCATCGCCACCGTCTTTCTGGGCGACGAGCTCATGGAGCAGGACCCCAAGGACAGCTCCTATTTCATCACCGTGGCGCTTGCCAGCGGCCCCAACGCGTTCGAAGTCCGCGCGACCGACCGGATCGGCAACAGCGGGAGCGACACGCTGCGCATCGTCTATGAATCCGACATGGTCGATACCATGCCGCCCGTTATCACCATTACCGAACCCCGATTCATGCAGCACATTGCCGATACCCAGGTGCTGGCGAGGGGAACGGTCACTGACGCAAGTAAAATACTGCAGTTCCTTGTCAACGGCACCGGTGCGCAGCTCAATTACCCAAACTGGAACGGCATGGTCCGGCTCAAACACGGTTACGACACCGTGGTTGTCAGTGCAGTTGACGCGAGCGTGAACCGGAACGAATCGCAACGGTCGCTCGTCATCATCCAGAACTATCCGCCGCGCTTTACCGACGCGCCCCGGGACACGCAGGTGATCATCGGCTCCACGCTCTCTTGTTTCGCATCCGCGACCGACGACGATACCGCCCTGTCTTTTGTCCTTCTTCATTCCATCGTGCACAGCGTCTCCTTGCCTCAACTGATCGCATCGCGTTCCGGAGCGACCGTTTCCTATATGCCGACCGCCCCGGGAATCGACACGTTCATGCTCATTACCCGCGACCCGTGGGACGACGCGGATACCGCCCAATGGCGGGTGTTCATCGGCGCGCCGAACGATTCCGCACCGGTGTTCATTACCGACGCACGGACGCTGCCCGACAGCGTCATCGTGGCCAACACCTACCGCGCAACCGTGCAGGCGCGGGACCCGAACAATCAGCCGATCACCTATTCGCTGGTCAGGCCAACGACCCCTGACGGCATGGCCATCAACAGCGCCAGCGGAGCGATAACGTGGGTCCCTGCGGAAGCCGATACCGGCGTGCGACACATAATCGTGCAGGCAAGCAACGGCCGGCACCGCGACACCCTGGAATGGGATATCACGGTGTTTTCCCTCAACTACCCTCCCGTTCTGACCCTCATAGCGAATAAAACAACCAATGAAGGCCAGGCGCTTGAATTCGAGCTTTCAGCGACTGATGCAAACGATGATCCGCTTGACTTCCTGTTCGGTTCCCGTTTTCCGGCAGGCGCTCAAATAGTGAATGGCGACCGTTTCTCCTGGACGCCCGGGTACAGCGACTCCGGACAGCATACGGTCGAGGTGATCGTCAGGGAGCGGACACGAGTCCCGCCGCTCTCCGATACCGGAACTTTTCTCATAACCGTCACGAACGTGCTCCCGCAAGTCCCCACGCTGCGAACCCCCCTGGACGGCGCCGCCAGTCAACCCGTTTCGCTAACGCTGCGCTGGTATGGCGCGGCCGCGGCGACCAGCTACCATCTGCAACTCGCCACCGACACCGGTTTCAGCGCGCCGGTTTTCGAGGATTCCACCATCAGCCAACTCTACCAAACAGTGATCGGGCTCGCCAACAATACCGCCTATTTCTGGCGTGTCAAGGCCCGGAATCCCGGCGGACAGAGCGGATGGTCGGCCCGCTGGAGATTCACCACCATAAACGCGACGCCGGGCGTGCCGTCCCTGGTCTGGCCGTCGAACAATGAAACGGACGTCCAGCTGGACCCGACGCTGCGATGGAGCGCGGTGACCGGCGCAAGCTCGTACCGTGTGCAGGTGGCCACCCAACCGGCTTTTTCAAATCCTGTTTTGAACCAATCCGTAAGCGGCACATCGCAGGCGGTCAGCGGCCTGCTGCCCGCCGCGAAATATTACTGGCGTGTCAATGCCACCGTATCCGGAATCACCGGCGATTGGGCCACGGACAGCTTCACCACGCTGACCCTTGCCCCTCCGGCGCCCGTTCAAACGTCACCCCCGAGCAATGCGCTCAATGTGGCGCTCAATTCCCCCCTCGCCTGGAACGCATCGGCCGGCGCCGGCAGTTACGGCCTGCAGGTCTCCACCGTGTCATCCTTTTCCGTGCGCGTGGTCGACCTTTCCGGTCTCACCACACGGACACGCACGGTTACCGGCCTTGCAAACGGTACGAAATATTACTGGCGGGTTAACGCCGCCAATGCCGGCGGGACAAGCGCCTGGAGCACGGACAGCTTCACCACCATCGTCGCTCCCCCCCCGGCTCCGGTGTTAAACTCACCGGCCGACAACGCACTTAACGTGCCGATAAATCCCACCGTGACATGGAACCCGGCGGCCGGAGCAGGCACCTACGGCCTGCAGGTGTCAACCGTCTCAAATTTCTCGTCGACCGTGGTCAATCTCTCCGGCACCACCGCGACCTCGCGCGCAGTCACCGGGCTTGCGAACAATACGACCTATTACTGGCGCGTGAACGCCGCAAACGCCGCCGGCCCCGGTCCGTGGAGTTCCACACGGAGTTTTACCACCATCATCGCCGCACCGCCTGCTCCGGTGCAGGCAACACCCGCAAACAACGCCACCGGCGTGCCGATAAATCCCACCATGACATGGAACCCGGCGGCCGGAGCAGGCACCTACGGCCTGCAGGTGTCAACCGTCTCAAATTTCTCGTC
>JAFGOU010000358.1 GCA_016926315.1 Chitinispirillaceae bacterium | reverse complement strand
CCTTGTGACCATAAAGCGCGCAATAAGCTGCTCCATTGTTTTTATATTACCGCTACACGAGAAAAGCGCCACACGATGGCACGGTTATAGCGATTCCGTTTTGAATAACTTCGTTTCCCAAAAAGGGGCATACCATGGATCGAAGAGATCTCTTCAGGGCCGGGGCCGGCATCGGTACAATGGTGCTGTTACGGCCTGTTTATGCGCTGCAAGCCGTCACCGCCGCGAGGAAAAACTGGGCCATTGTCTACGGGACCCAGTGCGGCAGCTCCCTCGATGCCGCGACCTGGATCAACGCCGCGCTGGGCGGGATCGCCGATATTCTGGAGGTTTCTACCGGACCGAAACCGGCGGAGTACGAACATTTCATTATCGGCGGTCCGATTCAGGCGGGTCAGTTGATCACCCCGGTAAAAAACTTCGTTACGTGTAACCAAGCCGCGCTGAAAAGCAAAATCCAGGGACTCTTTACCCTCTGCGGCAACAGCGGCAGTACGACGCTGCGGGACACCACCATAAAAAGTTACCTGACCGACCAGATCGTGCAGCTCTCCGGCGTTACCGACAAGCCCGCAAAGCTTTTTTTAGGCAGATCCACACCGGCATGCGGCGGCATGACCTACGACAACCTCAAGAGGGCCGACTGCGAAGCGTTCGGCAGGGCAATCCTGGATACCGCGGTCAAGGAGACCGGCAAGACGGCTTCCCGCTCCTTTGAGCTCCGTCAAAACCGGCCCGATCCATTTAACCCTGTCACTACCATTTCGTATGGCATTCCTCGCAGCGGCAGGGTGAAACTGACGGTTTGTACCCTCCACGGCCAGCTCCTGGCCACCCTGGTGTCCGGTTATCAAGAGGCGGGTATCCATGAGATCGTATGGGATGGAAGCGCTCTTGCTCCCGGGTGTTATCTGTACCGTCTCAATGCAGAGGGCTTTTCAGCGACCCGCACCATGAGGCGCGCCGGCCGTTAGCTGCGCGACCGGTTCAGTCCCACCTTTTTTCCAAAGCCGGAGGCGGCGGGAGGCCGTATTTCCAGGCGTTGCGTGGAACATGAGGTCTACGGAAAAACGGCTGCAGGGAGCTGAATACAGGGAAAAAAGAGTAAAACCGCGTAGTTGTTTTTATGTTATATAGTGGCTGTCCGAAAAGTCCTCCTTATGAGGTCATATCGGCCCGCCTTAGCCGGAACCGGCTACGGCGGCGGCGCAAGCTTGACAAAAAGCTCCATGATCCGGCGCCTGTCCCGAACCTGATTCGGGATTCGCCGGAATGACGGCTTCGTGGCTGAAAGGGTTTCCGGACAGGCACTATATACCATTCGTTACGGCTAAAATTGCAGCAAGAGGGTTGGTTCCTGAATCGATCCGTTGAGATAATAAACAATGATCATCTTTTCCGGTCTTTTCCAGACCGGCAACATTCCCTGATGTCTTCCTCTATCCAGAGAGACCTACTATGAAAAATGTCGGCGTTTATGGTTATGCAGCCATGTCGTTTGTCCTCACCATTCTTCTTGCCAGGGTCCCCGCCATCACCGACGGGTACATCCTGGTCGGCGCCTACAGCGGGACAAAGACGATCCTTGTCGATAAAAACAAGCAGACCGTGTGGCAGTGGAACCATAAAACCCTGCCGGATTCTCTAAACGGTTATTCGTCGTACCTGCTTGAAAACGGTCATCTTCTCAGGTCCGCTCAGGTGGCGAACAACGTAAAGGTCCCCCAGAATGCCGCGCCGCGGCAGGGAATTATCGATGAAATAGACAAAGACGGCAGAGTAGTATGGACCTATACCTTGGCAAACGACTCGTTTATGCTGCACCATGACATGAAACCGCTCCCTCCCCGTAATGGCGCAACCGAAGGGAACATCCTCGCCTCCACCTTCAGCGTCCACACCAAGGCCGAGATGAAGCGGGTGGGGGTCGATACGACACTGCTGCCCCTTGGGTCGAATTTAATCCTGGCCGAAAAGATCATAGAGATCAAGCGGAAATATCCAAGCGGCGGCGATATCGTCTGGGAGTGGCGCATTTTCGACCATATCACGCCCAAGGACTCTGCCGCATTCCACCCGGAACGGATAAGCGGAGGCATTGTTTCTTCCCTCTGGTCGGGTCAATGGGTCCATCTCAACGGTCTCGACTACTCGCCGACAACCGACCTGATTGTTTTTTCCTCGCGGATTTTCAGCGAACTCTATGTGATCGACCACAGTACCACAAAGGAGCAGGCGGCCGGCAGAACCGGAGGCAGGCATAACAAGGGAGGCGATATCCTTTACCGCTGGGGAAAGCCCGGCAACTATGGGGCAACCGGGGCGACGACCATCGACTGTCTCCACTCCCCGACATGGATCCCCGCGGGCTGTAAGGGAGCGGACAATATACTTTTTTTTCATAATAATATCGATGCCCAAAAGTCGCAGGCCGTTGAAATCAACCCGCCGCGCGATGCCAATGGAAATTTTATAAAGGAAGCCAACAGGCCTTTTGGCCCTGAAGTACCCACCTGGAAGTATGCGCCGGAAAGCAACTTCTACTCCGGGTTCATGAGCAGCACCATGCGCATGCCCGGCGCGAACGGGCATACCATCATTCATGAATCGTATCCTGCTAACACAGGTACCCCGTCCGGCATGGTGCCGAATACGGACAGCAGGATACGGGAAGTGTCCACCGACGGACAGATTGTGGATTCATTCTCGCTCACCGGGCTGAAATCCGGTGGGTCGGGCATGATGATGGGCTTTAACCCGGCGAAAATCATGTACTACCCGGGCAACTACCCCGGAATTGTTACCCTGCTGACGTCCATCGGCAACCGGGGAAACCGCTCACCGGCCGGAATTTCGTTTCCGCCGGTTGCTATCCGGCAGGTTGCCGGGACCATTGTTTTTTCAGGCGCAACAGGGACCGACATCACCCTGATAACCCCCCGGGGGGAGACCGTGTTGTCGGTTCAGCCGAAAGGTCCCACGGTCAGCGTACGCACCGACCGCCTGCCCGCGGGGATCTACTGCGTCAAAGTGGCAAAAGGCAGCAGACAACTATCGGTACGCATGATTACTGTTTCGCGGTGACTTTTTTAATCTCCGACAATTAATGCCGCCTGGAAGAGATCTTTTTCAATCGGGGATATGGCACGGTGAAAACCACTGTGTGGGAAATATACGATAGACTGCGCAAGGAGAAATGATGAGCACAATGGCATGGATCGCATCTTTGTTTGTTTTCACGGCTGCCGTTTCAGGAGCAAATGTCAACCTTGAGGGCGAGATCAGGAGTGAAAACAATCAGGGAATCCCGGGCGCCCGCGTTTCCCTGAAAAAGCACCCCGCAATAGCGGCGCTTACCGACGCCAACGGCGCATTTGCTTTATCGGGTACGGCCACCGCCGCGGCAGGTGGTGTGATTGACACCCTCGTGGTGATCGCCAAAGGGTACCGGACCTCGCTGCTGGGGATTTCGACCTACGAAACGAGCGGTATTTCAGTGTCGCTTGCCGGTTCGAACCCGTGGATACCTTCCGGCCCGCTGGAGTATGCAGGCGGAATGGTGAAGATAACAGCCAGGGGCCATGATTTTGAAATGGGGCAGCCGTGCGATACGGTCAGGGGGTTGTTGTGGGACATGCCCACCACCAATGTCGAACAACCGGTTCATACCGTGCACTTCACCTACGATTTCTGGATGGATACCGTTGAGGTGACGCAGGGGGAGTATGATTCGCTCATGAAACTGACCTATCCGGAAAACTACAGCAGACCGACCTGGAACGCTTCCAATGGACTCGGCGCTCACCGGGCCGCCTATTCGGTTGAATGGGGAAGCGCGGCGCTGTTCTGCAACGCCCGCAGCAAATGCGAAGGACTGCCGGATACCGCGTATTTATACACCGGAATCACCGGCCGCGTCGGAGGCTTGTGCACCTTGCAGAATGTCTCGACAAAGCTGCATGCCAATGCGTACCGCCTGCCGACCGAGGCGGAATGGGAATATGCTTACCGGGCGGGAACCGCAACGGATTACTACTGGGGAAAAAATTTTAGCGATTACCCCGCCGGCACGGTTGCGGCGGCGGTCGACAGCTATGCGATATGGAACAACAACTCTTTTGGCGTGGGCAGGGATAATGTCATACATCTGGGGCCGGGCCTTGACAGTGTATATTACGGTACTCATGAGGTCGGCAAACGAAAGCCCAACGCCTATGGCCTGTATGACATGGCCGGCAATCTTTCCGAGTGGTGCAATGACTGGTACGATTATTATCCATGGGGGGCCATAACCGATCCGGTGGGCTCTTCTCCGGCCAATCCCGCCTCTTTTTCCCGGGTGCAGCGCGGAGGGAACTGGAGCAACGATATCTCCTGGCTGCGCGCCACTGAACGGCAATTCGATGCCGCGGATTACAAGTTTCTTTTTTGCGGATTCAGGACCGCAACCTCGGGCCGGACGAGCGATATTAAACGGAAAACCGGCCGACGATATGGCGGGACGCCGTCATCGCGCCTGATAGCCGGTACTCTTTTTTGCGACAACGTTGCCGGATGCGAAATCGCCCTTTATACCCTTCAGGGGAAAAGGGTTTTTTCCACCCCGTCACGCAGCCGGATTTTTTCATTCACTACAAGGGCGCTTCCCAGGGGCTCGTATATCGTCCGCATAACGTCCATGGCCGCGGGGAAGATCATCCATGTGACCGGGGCAGGGGGATAATTGGCATTGAAAGCGCGGCCTGGAAAACGTATGAAACGACTGGTAATCGTGCTGGCCGGAATACTATCGGCGAACGCAAGCCTCCGGGCGGCAAGCGATTCGTCGGAGTTTATTTTTAATGACCGGATCGTCAACGACTACCGCATTACGTTTTATCAGTCGCAATGGGACACCCTGTTGCGGTTCAACAAGGACAATGACGAAGTATACATGCCCGCACGCTTCACCTGGTATGGTCCGGGCGGCGACAGCATCGTTCTCGACAGCGTCGGCGTACGGTATAAGGGCAATTCGTCCTATGTTTTCGCCGGGACCTCTCAAAAGAAGCCATTCAAGGTGTCGTTCAACAAATACCGGAAGAGCCAGCTGTTCTTCCGGCTCGAAAAACTGAACTTCAACAACGGGGTACAGGATCCCAGCTGCATGCGCGAGAAAATCGCCTATGACGTGCTGCGTTCTTACATGCCCGCGCCGCGCGCCGTTTTCGCGACGCTCACCGTGGAAGACAGCCTGATCAGGGCGCTCTATACGCAGGTGGAACAGGTCGACGAGCAGTTCCTCGACCGCCATTTCGGCAATCATAAGTACAATCTGTACAAGGCGGCCGATCAGGGAGCAACCCTTGCGTACAAGGGGGTAAACCAGTCAAGTTATGAGAGCGACTATGAACTGAAAACCAACGAAACCGAGAATGACTGGAGCGGGTTGATCGACCTGGTCGACTACCTGAACAGCACCCCTGATGCTGATTTTGTAGCGGTCGTCGGGAAACTCCTCGATATCGATAACTGCATCCGGTACCTGGCGTTCAACATGGTCAATGCCAATTTCGACAGTTATACCGGTTCCAGCAGGAATTATTATCTGTACGACAACCGGAAAGTCAACACGTTCAAGCTCATACCCTGGGACCTCAACCTCTCCTTCGGCGTCTACCAGTACAGCTGGAGCAATGTCGTTACCGTCGACGCCTTCGCGCCAACAAACCTTGACCAGCGCCCTCTTGCGAAAAGAGTACTGTCCAACGATTCGCTCAAACGCGTTTACGCGAACTATATGCGATCGCTCTGCGCCGGACCCCTCAGCGCGGACTCGGTCAGGGCGTTGGCGTACCGGCTTAAGCCGGTCATCGATTCGAGCGTCAGGGGGGACATGAAGAAGTTTTATACCTACGAGCAGTTCTGCAACAATATCGACACCGAAGTCGTCATCCAGGAGGGCATCAACAGGACCATCCTTCCGGGACTCGTATCGTTTACGACCCGCAGGAACACTTATATCCAGGCGCAGATCGAAAAGTTCCTGCCGGCCGGCGGTCCCCCTGCCCGGCGCATTTTCGGCGACGGGACGATGCTGCAGTGCAGGTACCATGGTGCGTCCGGAAGGCTGTTTTTGCGCTGCAGTGTTCCTGGCGGCGTCGGTCCTGTACGGGTGGGCGTCTATAATGCAAGGGGCGCCCTGCTCCGCTCGATTTGCGAACAGCCGGAAAACAGGGGGATATGCACCATGCAGCTGGATATGCGGCCTTACCCTCCGGGGTATTACGCCATCCGCGTCGTCAGGGGAAAAACGGTGCTGTCCAGGGGCGCTTTGCTGATGAACTGAGCAGAGGGGACCTGCGGAGGGCGAACCGCCCCCTCACGGCCAACCGCATGTCAACCACGCCGGTCTTCCGGAAGGTCCTTCATCATGCTCGCGGCCACGGCCAGGGCGTCGCACCGTTCGTTCTCTTCATGACCCGCGTGCCCTCTGATCCATTCAAACGACACCTTGTGCTTCCCGATCACTCTGAGCATCCGCTCCCAGAGGTCGACATTGAGCACCGGTTTGTTCCCGGATTTCCTCCACCCTTTTGCCTTCCAGCCGTATACCCACCGTTTCTCCACGGACTTGACAAGATACTGCGAGTCGGTGACGATCGTGACTTCGCACGGCTCCCTGAGCGACTCGAGCGCCACGATCGCTGCCATGAGCTCCATCCGGTTGTTCGTGGTGGCGCGGAACCCGCCGGAGAGCTCCTTCTCATGGTGGTTAAAGCGCAGGATCGCCCCATACCCGCCGGGCCCGGGATTTCCCGAGCAGGCGCCATCGGTATAGATGGTTATTTTTTTCATGGCTGTCCTGCAGAAAGGGGAAGACCGGCATCAGGCTCCGGAATACCGGTAAAATAGGTTTCCCCTCTCATTGCCGGATAACGATTTTTTTCCACTCATCGGATGGAAAAACCAGGACTACGTAAACGGTCAGAAGCCATACTCCTGCGCCCTTTGGCCGCAAAGGTCGGAACGAAACCGCTTTATGGCGATGGAAAGGTAATGACAAACCTTGCGCCGGCACCCTCCGAACTTATAATTTCCAGGCGGCCGCCGTGTTCGGTCACGATGTTGTTCACCATGGTAAGCCCCATGCCGGTACCCGCTTCACCCTTGGTGGTGAAAAAAGGCTGGAGGCACTTCTCGCGAACCTCCCCGCTCATGCCCATGCCGTTGTCCTTGACCGTGATCCTGACTTCGCCCCCGCTGTTTTCGGTCGTTACTTCAAGACGACCGCCTTCAGGCATCGCGTCCACGGCGTTAAGCACCAGATTCAACAGCATCTCGTGTATATCGGACCTCCTGCCGGTGATTTCGGCATGCGCCCCGGGCGTAAAGACAACCTCTATCGCCGATTTTTCCGAGGACGTCCGGCCTTTCCATCGTGTCTTTGTCAGTTCGATGACTTCCCGCAGTACCGCATTCGTGTCCAGCACCTCCCTGGTCTCCGAATGCCGGGCGCTGCGGTAGAATGTCTGCATGCGCTGTATCAGTTCAGCCCCGTGCCTGGCCGCGGATTTGATCGCCGCGAGGTTCTGCCGTACCCTGACCATGTCATCAAGACCGTCCGTATCGATCAACATCAGGTCGGAATAATTCATTATCGGAATAAGAAGATTATTGAAGTCGTGAGCGATTCCGCTTGCCAATTGGCCGAAGGCATAGAGCCGTTCTCGCTTTATCGCGTCATCCTTCGCCGCCTTCAGCGCCTGCAGAGCAACGGAAAGCTCCTCGTTCTTTTTCCGCAGCTCATCCGTGCGTTTCCGCACCTGCCACCTGAGCGCCAGACTCAAGGAGAAGAAAATGAGGAACAGTGCAGCGATGACCGACATCGTCCACAGCACGTACCAGGGAATGAACATGCGGGGCCGTTCGCTGAGCCAATACGCCTGTGATTGGTAATACGCCGAACGCGGATCGTTCATCATCTCCGCAATGTGCTTGTCAATAGCGCCCAGCAGGTCGCGGTTGCGGCCCTTTGGTGCGGCAATATGCAACGCCGTCGGATGGAAGATGATGGGCGTGGGCGCCAGCGCGCCCTCTTTCTCCCGCCGATACCCGTAAAACCGGCTGACGATCATCGCATCGGCCTTCCCCGACTCAACGGCACTGATGGTTGCATCGTAGTCGCGTAATTCGATCAGGTTGAACGACAGGCCGAATCGCTCACGGATCTCCTCGCTTACCTGCTGCTGGATCGAGCCTTTCAGAACCGCTATTGTTTTTCCTTCAAGCTCGGAAACCGACGCGATAAAGACGTCCTTCCGGGTGAAGACCTGGAGCCACGAACTGAGCACGGCAAGCTGGGTAAAGTCGAAGCGTCGATTCCTGTTTTCAGAAAACGCCACATCGGGCATGATATCGATGCTGTCTTTTTCAAGACGCGCCAACCCTTCGTTCCAGGTCCCTTGCACGTAGGTAATTTCCCATCCTTCGCGCTGCGCTATATGTTCGATGACATCGATGAATATGCCGCAGGGCGCGCCGCTTTCGCCCATTTCAACCTTCGGGGGATTATTGTAGACGCCGACCCGCACCATTCGCGCAGACACCTCTCCGGCGCCCAGGAACAGGGTTGCGGCCAGGACCATGAAAGAGCGGCAAGCGACGGCTGGGAAAAGAATACACACCCGTTTTCCAGGGTACGGCGCATACGAAGCGCGCGGTGTTGTACCGTTTCTTCTCATGTACTCTTCCTGCAGAAAAATGAGCGAATTACCTGCGTTATGGCCCTGTGATCAATATACGACGGTTGCTACTCCACGTCAAGATCGAAGAGGAAATCACAGCGCTGCGGAGCGAAAAAGGTGTTTTAGGACAAGCCGCTAGCGCCGCCGCCATTTCTTTTGTTGCTTGGGGTGGTGCTTTAAT
>JAFGOU010000357.1 GCA_016926315.1 Chitinispirillaceae bacterium | reverse complement strand
CATGCCGGCGATGACGCACGGGGTAACGCCGAAGGTGCGCGACATGGAAATGATTTTTATCCGCTGGTTCTGCTTCCTGAGGGAAAGCAACCGTTCGAGCGAGCCGTCGGTCGACGCGTCGTTGACAAAAATCATCTCATACTCCCAGCCGGTCGGCGCAAGAGATGCGTCCACCCGCTTCACCAGTTCCTCAAGAACCTCTTCTTCGTTTTTAAAGGAAAAAACGAGGGACAGCAGCATAAAAAGCGACCTTTCGTGGTGCGCCGTCACGCCGACAGGCGCGCGTACCGGCGTTCGATCTTTTTCGATGCCATATCGATGATATGGCTGACGGTTTCGGGCCCGAATTTTCTATCGATCATGGCGAGGTAGCGCGGGTTGGTGTAATAGGCGGTGAACGCATAGTCCCTGAAAGCAAGTACCTGCCCGCCGGCCAGATACCTGGTCGGTAACGGGAGACAATCGACGGCATACTGGGAGTAGCCGTTCCAGGTTTCGGGCAGCGGCCATCGGTTTTCCATCGCCATGTCGTGGAGCCGCGAGCCCGGATAGGCCATGGCGCAGTAAATGTTCGCCCACTCCGCGTTGATGTCGAACGAGAGCTTCAGCGTATCGGTCATGGTATCGTAATCGTCCTCGGGGAGCCCGAAGATATAATTGGCGCAGATATGAAACCCCATCGCATAACTCATGTCAACGACCTTGTGCACGAGTTCCGTCCGGTACCCCTTTGATACGTCGTCGATGACCCGTTTGCTGCCGGATTCAAACCCGTACGCAAGCCAGGTGATGCCGGCCGCCCTCATTTTTTCGAGCATCCGCTCGGTGACCGTATTGACGCGGGCGTATGCCCAGATGTTCAGGTCGTATCGCCGCTCGATGATTCTGTCGCACAACTCGATGACCCTGGTTTCGTTGATGGCAAACATCTCGTCGATGATCTTGATGTTCCTGACGCCGCAGGTGGTCGCCAGGAAATCCAGCTCGTCGACGACGGCGCCGCCCCCCCGGTACCTGATGGTGTTCGTTCCGAACAGGGCGTTGATGCAGCAAAAGGTGCATGAAAAAGGGCAGCCCAGATTGGTGTAGAGCACGGCATAGGGCTGCCGGTGAGCAATGTCACCGAAACAATGCCACGTATGGGCGCGGTAGCTCTTCATGGGCAGGAGGTCCCAGGCAGGCCGCGGCAGGCTGTCGAGGTCGCTAAGCAGCGGCGGCCGCGGGTTGCCCACAGCGACACCGTTCTTTTTATACCACAGACCCGGGATGGCAAACCGTTCGGTCTCGCGCTGTTTAAGCGCGTCGAGCAGCGCCGGCAGGGTGACAAACCCTTCGCCCTGGCAGACGAAGTCAACCGGCGCCTCGCAAAGCGTCCTTTTGGGCAGGGCGCTCGGATGGAGCCCGAAGAGCAGGGTCTTCATGCCGGGCGAACTGTCGCGAAGGCACGCCAGTATTTCAGTTGCCCCGTTCATGTTCCACGTCGACGCCGATGGATTGGAGCCGGATACCACGATAACGGCGAGCAGCGGATCGATGTCGTCGATCTTTTTCGCCGTCTCCTCATACGACCAGCCTTCCACCTCGGCGTCGAGAAGAACGACCGAGTAGGAACGCCCGCGCAGATACCCGGCAAGGATCGCGCCCCAGAGGGGCGGTTCGATGGCGGTCAGGTTGAAATCGCTTAAGGCGCCGTAAATCCGCTTCTGGCTCCCGGGTTTGACAAGAAGGCAATCGACTTTTTCCATGATGCGTTCCGGATCACAGCCCGTTGAGCAGCCGGCACAACGAGCGGATTTTTCCTTCCTCAAGATCGGGATAATTGCCGATGTAATACCCGAAAAAATGCACATGCTCGATACGCGGATAGGCCATCCAGGCGTCGGTCTCGATATAGGGTCGCAGGTAGGGCTGCCGCAACTGGTTGCCGCCGCCCGAGCTTCCCCGCCGGAACTCGACACCGGCTTCGGTCAACGCCGATTCGATCCGGTCACGCAGGGCCGTATCGGGTTTCCTCACCACGAGGTTGAACGCGTAATTGCTGCTGCCGTCGAGGTCGAACCCGGTAAAATACCTGTTTTTGTCAAGG
This sequence comes from Chitinispirillaceae bacterium, assembly GCA_016926315.1. The sequence continues at coordinate 1,091 of JAFGOU010000357.1, read as the reverse complement.
TTATCGATAAACACCCTGAAGTTCCGGTTGCGTTTTTCGATATTCGCATCCAGCCGTTTCAGTTGACTTCGTCCCAGCACCGCCCCGATTTCGGTCCCCCGGACGTTGTACGCCGGGTAGAGAAAAATGAAATCCGGAGAGAGCTCCGGATGCTGCTTCACAAAGCGCTGCCGGACTGCCGTGTCGCGGGCTTCGCGCGCCATGCCGTGGGAGCGGAGGATCCTCAGATGCTCGTACAGTTCCTCGTCATCCGTACACACCATGCCGCCCTCGATGGTCGACATATGGTGCGCAAAGTAGAACGAAAAATTTGACACGAGGCCGTACAAACCGCATTTTCTGCCCCTGAAGGTCGCGCCGTGAGACTCGCATACGTCCTCGATGAGCGGGATCTTCCGTTCGGAACAGGCTGCCAGCAGCTTGTCCGACAACCCGTTGAAACCCTGCACGTGGGTGATAAAAACCGCTTTGGTCCTTTCCGTCATTTTTGCCACCACCTCATCCACGTCCATGCCCAGGTTCGAAAGGTTGATATCCACGAACACCGGGGTAAAACCGTTCTGCAGGACCGAGGCGATATCGGAAACCCACGTCAGGGTGGGGACAATGATCTCGCCCGCGCCGAACCGGTGCTTCATGAGCGCCATGGTGATCAGGTTCGCCGAGGCGCCGGAATTGACATAAACGGAATACTTCACGCCAAGCCATGCCGACCATTCCCGCTCGAACGCGTACACCTGTTCCGATTGTGTGAGCCGGGGCGATCCGCCGAGAAACGCCATGAGCGTATCGAGGTCCTCCCGGGTAATATTGTTTTCCATCAACGGCCAGTCTAAACCCATAGATGCTCCTTGCCGGACCATGGCTCCCGCCATCATGCCGATAGAAAAACGTTCATGATATCCTCATCGCCGATCTGATTTTCACCGGCAAGCTGTTCCCGGTTCGACCCGGTGGTCACATAGGCGTCCCGGTAGCCGAACGAACGGACCGGCATACCCAGTCCATGCCGCATCACGACGCCCGAAACCAGGCTGTCAAGACCGCCCTTGCGGATGAACGCCTCCTCCATCGTGACCACAAGCGGACGT
>JAFGOU010000356.1 GCA_016926315.1 Chitinispirillaceae bacterium | reverse complement strand
TCAGGTGGTGCTTCACGCGCAGATCGCGGCGGACGAAGGCCGTTTCACGCTCGAAGACGTGGCGCAGGCGATCAACGAAAAATTGATACGCCGTCATCCGCACGTTTTCGGCAGCGTCGAGGTCGCGGATACGTCGGAAGTGCTGCACAACTGGGAAAAAATCAAGAAAGAGGAGAAAAAAAACCACCGGAAATACCTGGTAGACGATATCCCGCAGACCCTGCCTGCGCTTTTCAGGGCTGAGAAAATGCAGCGACGCGTCGCCCGCGTCGGATTCGACTGGACCGACGTGCAACCGGTGCTCGACAAGGTGATTGAGGAGTTCAACGAGTTCAAGGAGGCTATCCTTTCCGGCGATCAAGACCATGCAGAGGAGGAGCTCGGAGACATCATGTTTGCCCTGGTCAATGTCGCGCGCCATCACAACATCTGCGCCGAGGACGCGCTCCGCGCAACGACCAAAAAATTTGCGAAGCGGTTCAGGTATATCGAGGACCATTATGAGAAAACAGGAAAGGACATTCATACGGCAACGCTTAATGAGATGGACAAGCTGTGGGAAGAGAGCAAGAGAATGCAGATTGAAGATTGATGCATGCAGAATTTTTTCCCTGTTTTTCATCGGCCAGGTCCTTCCTGAGAAGCAGCGATAATTATCCTGAATTTTTATTGATTTCGGCCTATATTTACCAACAGATGATCCGCCAACGGCGTTAAACCCTACCGCCGCCTTTTAAGGGAATGAGGTAGTACATGTACGCCGGGAAAATCATTCTGTTTTTTATGTCGGTTCTCTGTTTTTTTGCAGGCGGGTTCTGCGGGATATCGATAGAACGCAGCTCCGATCCGCTTCCTTCAAGCGTTGATAACAGCGCAAATAAATATTTCCGGCCGATTTTCAGCCAGCAGGGATACAGTTGCGGCAATGCCAACGGCGTCGCGTATACCTTCACATACGAGATAAATGCGGCACGGAACCTGCCGGCCAACACCGCTGCCAACCAGTACCCGTACTGCTATACGTACCATTTCCTGAATGACGGCAGCTCGATGAACGGAACCAGCCACATGTACATCGACGCCTGGACCATTATCCGTGAAAACGGCATTGCTAACAGCGTTGATTTCGGAGGGTTTACCAACGGGTATCCGACGCGCTGGATGACCGGATATGATTTATACTACAAGGCAATGCACAACCGTGTCGACCGGATCGATTCGATTGACATGTTTGAGGCGAATGCTCTGGCAAGGGTAAAACAATGGCTCGTTGACCACGGCAACGGATCGCCGGTCGGCGGGGTGTGCAATTTCGGCATCCGCTCCCAGGGAAAACAGCTCATGCCCATACCGTCAGGCCCTGAAACCGGCAAAAGCATCATGCGGCGGTACGGCACCAGCGGCGACCATGCCCAGACCGTGGTGGGATACAATGACAGTATCCGGTACGATTTCAACGGTGACGGCAGGTTTACCAACACCATCGACCTCACCGGCGACAACCGTGTTACCATGGCAGACTGGGAGATCGGCGCGCTCAAGATGGCTGATTCCCACGGCACCTCGTCCGGCGATGACGGATTCTATTACTGTCCGTACCGCCTTCTGGTTATGGATGAAACAGAAGGTGGAATCAAAAACGGGAATCAGGTCTCCTTCATAACGGTACGAAAGGACTACGAGCCCCGCATGGCGCTCAAGGCGTCCATCACCCATAGCCAGCGGAACGGCCTGGCGCTTTCCGTGGGAATCGCCTCTGGCTCGACGGCAACCAGCCCGGCTAAAACGAGGAGCTTTTCGCGGCAGTTCACCTATGCCGGCGGAGCGCTACCCATGTGCGGAAGCGGCGGCACGTCGACCATTGAAATCGGACTCGACGTCACTGATCTGCTCGATTCATTTCCTGACGTGTCTGCGGCAACATTTTTCCTGATTGTTGACGCACGCTCCGCATCCGGCACGGTCAACTCGCTCTCGCTCATGGACTATACCGGCGCCGTGGTGCGAGAGACCCGTTCTTCGCAGACCAGCGTGGCGATTTCTTCAGGGAAGACAACGGTACGGGTGACCGCCAACGGGATAACGCGCATTGATCCGGCAGCACGGAACCGTTCAGATTATTATCCCGCGGTTCGCAGGATCGGCAAGCATCTTTTTTCGATCAGCAGGGATATGATGGTACATGATCCGCATATCCGGCTTTTTAGCCTCTCCGGACGCGATATCACACACACATCGTTGCAGTTCACATTATCTGGCCAGATTACCCTGAATCCCGCAACCATGACCGGCGGAACCTATTTGTTATCAATTGAAAGCGGAAACTCGACCCGGATCTTCAGATTTGTTTTCTGACTGCAGGACGATCGAATGAGAACCGGGCCGCTCATCCCAGATACTCCGCTTTCTCGTGGTGGATGTAAATCCCAAGCGTTGAATGCTCCGGCACCATCTGAAATCCTTCGGTGAGCGTGATGCCCAGCCGCTCCTCAATGGCGCAGAGCTCAAACAGTTTTTTTTGTTCATCAATCGGCGGCAGACCGCCGTACCCGAAACTGTACCGCCTGCCCGTATCGAGCGAAAGACCGAGACCGCGCCGAATCTCGTTTGTGGTGCGGTCGGCAAGATCTTCGGTAAGCGAGATCGCGATACCGTTCAGATAATAACCGGACGTATAGTTGTTTTTCCGCACCAGATAGTCGCTTATTTTTTTGGAGATTGCTCTGCCCGCGGTCACCACCTGCACCGCAATAAGGTCTCCTTCGGGACGAAGGAAATCGGTGATCGACCGATTGGCTTTTTTCGCGACACGCGGGAATCGAAATGACATGAGTTCGGTGCGCATATCGGAAGGATCGAGGATAATGATCAGTTCGTTGTCAGTTATGACGGGGAAATAACCGTACAGAGCACCTGCGTCGCCGAGCAGTTTTTCGATTTTTATGCTGTCACAAAGGGTGTTGAATGCCGGAAGAAAATCGTCCTGCATGGCTTTCTCAAAGGCGGCGGTATCGAGCTTGCCTCCTCCCCACCAGGTCTTGAACAATCGTCGTGAATCAATACCTTCCAAGAGCGTCCCGGTGTCCCAAGTGAACACGCTGCCGGTGCCGTAAAACGGAGGAACAAGCGGCGGGCCGTATTCGAGCGGTTCCGGCGCTTCGTTGCTGGCCTGCGCATGATCGTGAACAAATGTTACTTTCGGACGAACCGGTATGGATGGGAGCGGCACGCTTTTTTTTATCGATTCAATCACCCTGGCTGCCTCAAATGCGTCTTTTCCGTAATAAACGCCGCCCTTGTACCGTGTTCCATCCTCCAGCACCTCGATGCGCGAGGCGAAATCACGGTTCACCGCCGCGCCGCCGATCAGTACCGGCAGTGTAAATCCGCGGCGCGCGAATTCACGCACACACGCCGCCATCTCGCGCGACGTGGTCACGAGGAGCGCTGACAGGCCTACGACATCCGGTTTCTCCTCCTCCACTGCCCGCATAATAGTCTGCAGTTCCACCTGCTTTCCGAGATCGACCACCTCGAATCCCTGGTTGCGCAGAATCGTTCCCACCAGATTCTTGCCGATGTCATGCACGTCGCCGAACACGGTCGCAAGCAGGATCTTTCCCTTACTTTCAAGGAGCACATCCTTCAGAAGCGGTTCAAGAATCGTAATTGCTTCCCGCATCACTTCCGCGGCCTGCAGTACGAACGGCAGGATCATGGTTCCGGCAGACATGCGCTCGCCAACATCAGCCATGGCGGGCAGCAGAATGGAATCGATAATAGCCCGCGCGTCGTGTGTCGTGAGAAGCCGCTTGATCGCGCCCGGCACATGGCGTCGATCGCGGTCAATAATAGCGCGATACAGTTGCTGATCGGCAGAAAGCCGTTCAACCGGTTGCGCCTTTTTCCGCTGTTTTTCTTTTTTATCGGGCGATGTTTCCTCAAAATGGTGAATAAAGGACGCGAGCGCGTCAGGCGAACGATTATACAAAAGGTCTTCACCCAGTCTGCGGACCGCAGGATCGTAGGTACCGACATCATCCAGGTGTAAAGGATTGAAGATGGCGGCGTCAAGGCCATGTTTGACGGCGTGGTACAGCAGAAGGTTGTTCAACACCCTCCTCGCGGGCGGAGAAAAGCCGAACGAAACATTGCTCACGCCCATGACCGTGCGAAGCCCGGGCATCTCCTGCTTGATAACGCCAAGCGCACGCAGACTCGTCGCCGCGGCATCCGCGTTTTCCTCGTCACCGGTCGCCAGCGTAAACACGAGGGGGTCGATATAAAGAAAATGCTCGGGAAGTCCATACTCTCCGCACGCAAGGTCACGAAGCGCGCGCGCGAGTCCGACCTTGCGTTCCACGGTCCGCGCCATTCCATGATCGTCGATGGTGAGCGCGATCACCGGACACCCGAAATCCCGCGCAAGGGCGAGAACATTCCGGGCACGCTCGCTCCCCCTTTCGAGATTGATCGAATTGAGCAGCGCGCTTCCCGGACTGACCCGGAGCGCCCGATCAAACACCCGCAGTTCGGTGGTATCGATTGAAAACGGCGTTACCACCCGGTCGCTCAGATAGGAGAGCAGGGTTTTCATCGAATCCGCTTCATCGTCACGCTCGTTTGTTGCAACGCAAAGGTCAAGGAGATGGCAGTTGCGTCGTGCCTGTTTGAGCGCAAGGTCGCCCAGTTCCTCCCAGTTCCGCGCCAACAGGAGTTCTTTGGTTTTTCTGGAACCCTGCGCATTCAAACGTTCGCCGATGATAACCGGCCGCGCTGCCGATTCCAGATCGATCCCGGAAATCCCGGTTGCGCAAAAACATGACAACCGGGAACCTGCCCGTGACACGACCGTTCGGCCTTTCACCCGCGATACGAGCTCCCGTATATGGGCAGGCGTGGTGCCGCAGCACCCGCCGATGATCTGCAGCCCTTTCGTTAGCACCAGCGGCGCCATGATATCGGCAAACGCGGACGGTTCCATTGAATAAACGGCGCGGCCGCCGGCATTTTCCGGAATGCCCGCATTTGGAATCATGGAAACCGGCAGGCCGGTCAATGCAAGAAGCTGCTCGATAAAGGGGCGCATTTCGGCGGGACCGGTACCGCAGTTGAGCCCGACCGCGTCGATTTCGAGCGCAGTCACCGCGCCGAGAAACGCCCTGAGGTCGCTGCCCAGAAGCATGCGGCCGGTCGTGTCAAGCGTGACCTGTACCTGCACCGGAACATCGCTCGCGCGTTGCCGTTTGAGACGGTTGATGCCGAACAGCGCAGCCCGCACCTCAAGAAGGTCCTGCGCCGTTTCGATGAGAAACAGGTCAACCCCGCCGTCCAGAAGGGCGCCTGCCTGTTCTTCGAATAGCGCCGCGATATCGTCAAACGAACCGCCCTGGAGACCTTTCTCCTTTGACGACGGCAGAAAACCGGTCGGCCCGAGCGTTCCGCACACACATACCCTTTTTCCCCCTGCACCATGCGCGTCTGCAGCCTCCCGCGCCAGACGCGCTCCTTCCCGGTTAATCTCAACGCAGCGCGACGCAAGCCCCTTGTCCTGAAGCTTTGCCCTGTTCGCGCCGAACGTATTGGTCTCGATCACGTTCGCGCCGGCTGCAATGTATTCCGTATGGATTTTTTTTATGATGCCGGGCCGGGTCAGGTTGAGGACCTCGATGCAGCCGTCATTGCCGTCAAAATCATCGCTCTGCAAGCCGGCATTCTGGATCTGGGTGCCGAGCGCGCCGTCGAAAACAACCGGTACCCTTTCCGATAAGAAGGTACGGAAGAGACAGGTCATGAAGAAAGATCCGGTTGCGGGTAAACGTTCATGCGGTAAAAATACATCGTGTCAGATTTTTTTCAGCCCCTGTTCATCGTTTCCAGGAACCGCTTCAGCCTGTTTATATTGTCAATTGCATTCGCTATCGCCTTTGCCTGATAATGGTTATTGTAGGCGACGGCCATGGAACCGGTCTTTTTCATGAGCGTGAGCTGCCCCTGCACAAGCTGTTCAAGCTCCTGCTCCGAATAGCGGTAGTCGTACCGGGCATTGCGTGCCGCGATCCTTGCGGCCGAGGTGGCAGCCCTGGCAGACGGGTACCAGCTTTCCAGGTTTCTGCCGCTGTAGCGGACATACCCCTTGTCCGTGGTCGCATACGCCCGCAGGGGGAACGCGTGCCTGATCGGCGGGATATCGGTATTGCAGATGCCAACCCCGGCGTCCTTGAGCGCCTGCAGCACCGGCGCCGCGTGCCAGCTTGCGTGACGGAACTCGATATGCACATCGAGCCGGCGCGCCACCGCCTCCTGGGCCACTGACAAAAGGTAGTCGAGCCGCTGGCCCGTTCGATACCAGCGGTCCTCAAGTTGTATGAGAAAGCCGAACAGTCTTCCGTTTTCGATGAGCGGGCCGGTTGCCGCGATATACCGCTGCATAATCTCCTGTCCCTTGCGCGCATCACAGTCGCGTGAATGCGAGATCTCCCTGTGCACCTTGACCGCGTACCGCATGCCTTCCTTGCTTCGCGCCTCGATATCCGCCATATGACCGCGCTGCGGCTCCTGGTAAAAGGTGTGGTTGATTTCGACAAATGAGAAGTAGCGCTGGTAGAACCGCAGCCGGTCCTGATCGCTACGCTCCTGTTCCGTGGCGTTTCCAAGCTTCTTTGCGGACCGTTTGGGCGGATTGAACACGCCGATCCAGTCGTCGTAGTAGTAACCGGACGTGCCCACATAAACGGAGGCGCCGCTCAGATCAGGCGGAACCGGAAACGGCTGCCATGACTGGGCTGTTTCGTGTCGGGTCGACCCATTGGGTCGCCCGGTATTTTTTTTATCGATGTCCGTGTTCATAAATTTTCCTGCTCAGGGCGACTCAATGAGTCGCCCCTACACAGCCCCTACACAGATCGCCCCTCAATGGACCCTCTCGACAATGCATGGACCGCGTGGTCGCTCCCGCTGAATACCGTGTCGAAATCCAAACGCTGCCGCACTGCCGCGATTTTTGCGCCGAGGTTGCGTTGTTTCTCTTCCCATGCGCTCTTGAACAGCTCCTGCTGCCCGGTCAGGGCTTCACAGCGCGTGCCTGCTATGAGTATACTTTTTATCCCTACCCTTCGCACGCAGACCGCATCGAACGCATCCGTCATGGCGGTCACCAGCGGCAGATACTCGGCAATGCCGCGGCCGAATCCCACGGTTTTTTGCACCCGCCTGTTGTCGGTATACCGCACCATGATCCGCGCGGCATGCACGGTCATGCCTGTAACGCGCAGTCGGTGGCAGAAACGGTCAACGGTCCGACGCAGGTATTGGAGCATGAGACTGCGGTCACCCGTGTCACGCGCAAGCACGGTCTCCACCTGCAGAGGCGCGGCCGCAGGGGCCGCTTCCGCGACATTAATGCCGTGCGCCAGGGCAAAGAGCCGCTCCCCTTCCGGACCGAAACGTCCGATCAGATCACGGCGCGGCAGCGTTTGCACCTGGGACACATAGCGCAGCCCGTACCGGCGCAGCCGGACGCGGCATGCCGCCGACAGGCCGGGCAAGACGCTCGTCTCGCAGCGCGCCAGCATGGCTGCCGCGCCTCCTGCGGGGCAGATGACGCTGCCGCACGGCAGCGCGCGCCGCGCCGCGATCCTGGCCGCAAGGCGGCTTTCGGCAATGCCGATTGCGGGACGCGCCAGCCCGGTGGCCGAAGCAACGGTACACTGCAATGCCGCCACCTGCCGCGCCGAACAGCCGCCGCGGCTAAACGGTGTGCTCGAAAGATCGAGCCGGCAGGCGCCGGTGCGCAGCACCTTGACATCAGGTGTATACGACAGCAGCACGCGCGCAAGTTCCACGCGCAGCGCCTCATGCAGCTCCCCGCAATACGGTACGATGTGCACGTCGCCGTAGTCACGCCGTATGACATGCAGCGCCATGCCCGCATGCACGCCCCGTGCACGCGCCGCGCCGGAAACCGACCACGCCACGCTCTTGTGGCTTTCGCCGCTCTGCCTGACCACCACGTACGGCGCGGCGCGCAGCTTCGGATCATACGCTGCCGCGACCTGGGCCGGAAACTCGTCAAACAGAAGCACGCCGTACAGTTCCATAGCCGAAAACCTTGCCTCGCCTCACCCCATCACCCCGGTCCAGCCTGCGGCAGGACCACCCCTCTTCCCCTCTCCATTACCATGGAGAGGGGAAGAGGGGCCGGTGGAGTTAGGGTGAGGCGTAAAACCCCATCACAGACATTTCCTAAGCCGCTTTCATTCCTTCCACAACCCGATAATCCCGCTGCCACGATCCGGCCAGCCGCTGCGATGCCCGTTTCATGTCGATCATGGACGGCGACCAGGCGGCCGGCCGTATCGCTCGCGCTTCGAGCGACCAGGTGCCGTACTCCTCGATCACCCTGCCCCACACCTCGTACGGACCGCTCTGCTGCAGTTCGTCGTACGCCCTTTCGTACACGCCGGGCCATACGATCACGTCAACGCACTCGCTTTTGTCGGCGAGCGTGAGAAACATCATTGGCCGCCGCTCGCCGCCCGCCACGTGCACCCGTTTCGCGATGGGCCAGCCGAACACCTTGATCGTACGCCCGGCAAAACGGCCAATGGCGACGGCTCGCACGCTGCCCGAGGCGCAGGGGTGCAGGTCAAGAATATCAAGCACATTGCCCGAGAGCATGTACCCGAGGAGCCGCAGCTCGTTCAGGCAGCGCTCGGCGAGCGTATAGTCGCACAGGCCGGGACGGAGCCGGTACGCGTCGCGGTCGCCCAGTTCCAGCGTCGGGACGACCCATTGGGTCGCCCCACGGGAAAAACCGTACGCGCCGTCAAGCCGGTACAACAACTCGGGCTGGGTCATGCCGAACCCGTCGAACGCGCCCACGAGCACAAGATGCTCCAGCTCCCTGCGCTGGAGCGCTGCGCGGCGCAGCACGTCGTCAAGGTTGCGAAACGGGCCGTGTCTGCCGCGCTCTTCGACCAGGGCCTCGAGCGCTGCACGGCGCACGCCGCGCACGTGCATGAACCCCGGACGCAGCCACTGGTGCTTCCCGCAATAGTGCACGCCCGACGCGTTCACGTCCATGGAGAGCACCCGTATGCCGCATCGCCGCGCCTCGTCAAGATACACGTCGCGGCTGTAAAAACCGTGCTCGTTCGAGAGCACGGCCGCAAAAAACTGGGCCGGATAGTGCGCCTTCAAGTACGCGCATTTGAATGACAGCCGCGCGTAACTCGCGCTGTGCGATTTGCAGAAGCTGAAACCCGAGAAACTCGACACCCGCTGCCACAGCTCGAACGCCTGCGCCCGTGTCAGGCCGCCTGTCGCGCAACATCCGTCCATGAACTCGCGCGCTATTTCGTCGAGCTCCGCATGCGAGCACACGCCTTCGTGCAGGCTGTTCATCATCTTGCGGATTTTGTCGGCCCGCTTGAACGACAGGCCGGCCACCTGGCGGCAGATTTTGGTCACGTCCTCCTGGAACACGCACACGTCGTGCGTGTCGCGCAGGATGGGTTCGAGCGACGGGTGCACGAACGCCCAGTCGTGAATGCCCTGCTTTGCCTTGCGGTGGCGCTCAACGTACAGCGCCGTGTAGTTCGCGCCGGCCGGCCGCACCAGGCTCGATGTCACGGTCACCTCGGCGAAGGTGTCCGCCTGCGCCTTTCTGTTGAGCCGCATCTGGGCCGGGCTCTCGATGTAAAAAATGCCGCGCG
>JAFGOU010000355.1 GCA_016926315.1 Chitinispirillaceae bacterium | reverse complement strand
CGTCGCATGACTGGCTCCTGCGCGGGTACGACTATCTGTCAACGCACCCTGAAGCCGCCGCGGTCGAGGGCCTTACCACCATAGACCCGGCCCCTGGAGCGCTTCCTGCTCGCCGCGAGTACCTCCGGCTTGAAAAACCCGGGCTCCGCACGAACAACCTGTTCTGCCGCAGGGGACCATTTCTGCAGGCCGGAGGTTTTGACGAACGGTTTACCATCCAGCGGGAGGACCTGGATTTCTGCTTTACGCTTCTCGACAACGGGAATTCGATTCACCATAACCCCACTATCACGGTCACCCACCGGATCAGGCAGGGCGAACCGTGGGACCTGCTGAAGAATTGCCTTAACCGCCGGTTCGACCCGCTTCTCTACAAAAAGCATGCCCGGCGTTATCGCGAACATATCCGGTCACCCTTTCCGCCGTCGCTTCTTATCCTGCTCTGCCTGCACCTGGTTTCCGCCCTGTCGGGAGCAGTATTCCCCCCGGCGCTGATGGTATGCCTGGCAATCGACGCCGTCGCCATATCCGCCCTTGCACTCCGTCGTTGCTCAACGCGCGTCCCAGCGACCATTTTCGTTACCGAATGGCTCTCCTGTCTCATTGCGCCGGCAGTTCTCCTTGGCGCATTGCTCCACGGGAGCATCCGTTTTCGCAGACTGCTCATCTTATGAATATCGCCTTTTTCAGCAAAGAGCTCCCGTCGGACCGGCCGAACGGGGTGTCTGTTCAGGTTCACCGCCTTGCCGAGGCCTTGACTGAACATGGGCATAAGGTCACCTGCTTTTCCTTCTCGCCGGGACCGGAAAAGGCCGCCTACCATTCGGTCCGGCTTTTACCAGGCCCGGCAGGAAGGGTGTTCAGGAAATTCACGGCGGCGCGAATATTCAGGCGCATCGACACCGCGTCCTTCGACATCCTCCACTACCATGGCGACGACTACCTCTGTCCCGGCGCGCGACGCCGCGTCCGGACCTTTTACGGCAGCGCGCGCGACGAGGCGCTGCATGCGAAAACACCCGGCCGCTTCTGCTATCAGACACTGTTCCATGCGCTCGAATGGTTTTCCTGCCTGAAGCGCGGCACGCTGGTCGCCATCTCGGCCGCGACAAAACGCTCCCTGCCGCTCATATCGCACCTCATTCCCTGCGGTGTTCCGCTTGACCGGTTTTCTCCCGACCGGACCCGCAGGAGCGCTCATCCGTCACTCCTGTTTATCGGCGACTTCAAGAGCAGGAAACAGGGCGACCTGCTCCTGCGACGGTTCCGGGAAGCCGTTCTTCCCGCCCATCCGCAGGCAACCCTCACCGTGGTCGGCCCCGAAGCCATCTCAAGCCACAATGTCCGCTGCCTCGGAAGGATAAGCGAACCGGAACTTGTTGCCGAATATCGCAAAGCATGGATCTACTGCCTGCCGAGTTCCTATGAAGGGTTCGGCGTTCCGGCCATTGAGGCAATGGCTTGCGGCTGCGCCGTGGTCGCGGTCCGCAATGCCGGAACAACGGAGATTATCGATCATGACAAAAACGGCACCCTCTGCACCTCGCCGAACCTGGGCAGGAGCCTGAACTTGGCGATCGAGGATACCGCCCTCCGGGAACGGCTTGTCGCCGGCGGCCTGCAGAAGGCCACGCACTTTGACATCAGGGACATTGCCCGGCAGTATCAGTCGCTGTACCTGAAAGCAACGGCATCGCACTCGCCGGCCGGGTGCTGAAAAACCGTTCTGCCGGAAATCCGCGCTCTTCCAAAAAGATGTTTTCCGCAAACCACTCCGAAACCATCCGGTTGAATCGCGACCGTTCACCGCACCGGAAACGTGTTGCCATGCGGCATTTTTTTCGGCAACCGTATTTTCCAGCCCGGCTTACCGCGTCGCCTGGACTCCCTGTTTCTGCGATTCCTCTTTTCTGATTTTCTGTTGCGTCCGGTTGCCATAAATGATTCCCAACGGAAGCAGTATCGAATAGGGAATCCAGAGGAAATATCGGTAGGGATTCGGCAAGGCGAACATGAGGCCTAAAAACAGTATGATGGCAATCCAGCAAACAACGCTTGCCTTCACCATGAAGGCGCGTTCCAGCGCACCCTTTGTGTTCCTGATGCCGAAGTACGTTCCAACGAGACCTCCAATCAGTCCAATGACCCCTCCGGCAATACCTCCGATCAATCCGGCATTCATCAGATACCCTCTTTTGCATACCACGCCGTAAAATGTCTAAAAACCGTTCCCGGCCTGCCTGCCGTCCACCCTTCGCAGTGCTACGGAGAACGGGAAGCCGGTCTCGGCGAAGGCGGGTACATTCAGGGCAGGCTCAGCTCAGGCCGGGCTCCGCGAGAAAATTTCCGCAATGAATGCAACGGTATAAGATTTCTCCTCGCAGCGCTCGTCGAAATGAAAGAAGCGCTCTTTTCAAAACAGGCACTATTTAAAAAAGGCAAACCTTTCGGTAACGCTTTCTCCCGCGCTGTTCAGGAGAATAACATACGTCCCGTTGCAGAGCTTTCGCTCCCGGCCCGGCACGTCAATCCAGTGCAGGCCCGGTACCATGTTCGGCATCCGTTTGCTCCACACTTTTTTGCCATTTACGGAATAGATCGAAAGCGCGAGGTCGCCCTGTCGTTTCATCCGCACTAAAAGCTGCACTCCCTGAGCCGACGATTGCACGATTTTGCCGATACCGAGCGGCCCCTGCACCTTTTTATCGGGCATAAACCTGACCGGTATTTCAGCCTTATTGATAATCCGTTCCACCACCTGGCCGGATTTGGTCACCGCCCGTATAACGAGCATAAGGGATCCGGAAGGCGCTTTGCTGACATCGAGGGTACCGGTCCAGACGCCGTTTCCCTGGTAGGTGAGCACTGCCCGGATCGTGGTGTCGCTCCCGATAAAGCAGATGACCGATCTGAGAGAATCGGTTCCGGAAAAAATCTCCAACGCAACGATTCCGGTTATCTCATCGGCCGTTCTCGGTTTGATGATCTGGATAAAGGGGCCGCCGAGCTGGAGGTTCGTCCAACCAGTGGCGATGTACACGAGCGGGTTTCCGGAAAGGCTTCCCTGCTCGTCAAGAATCTGGGCATCGTTGTTGGTGGTGTACTCCCAGTAGAAATTTGAAAGCTCCTGCACGGACTTGTCGGCGTCATGGTACCTGAGATGAAAACCGAGAAAACCGTTTTTGGGGATATCGATGTCCTGAACGCCGCCGCTGCGGAGTACCTTGAACTCATAATCGGTAAAGGAATCGGTCTGGCCCGCTTTTGCGGCCTGGGCATCCGCGCCCTCCGTATCCGTGTTCCAGCCGCCCAGGTCCAGTTTCCAGTGTATATCGGTAAGCTGGTTGCCGTTCGTGATTTTCAGCGAATTCTCCGCGCTGTTGTCGAGATCATAGTCGCGCACGGGATCTGTGGCGTTCTCGCCGGTCTCTTCGAAAAAGATCTGGCAGTAGTCCTGGGCATTATGGGTTTTGTCAAAAACCCGTACGCCGACGTAAATATCATTTTGCGCGGAATCCTCAAGAAACCATATTTTGCTGAAATAGTAGCCGTAATGGAAGTTCGAGAGGACCAGCTCGCGCTGATATGCCCCGTTCCAGCAGGCCTCGTTTATGGATCCGTCGATGACCGGCGGGGTGGGAGATTTGCCTGTGTAAAACGTGAAGAATTCGCGTTCCACGCTGAGCTGGATTCTGGCCCAGCCGGGAAAGGTGTCGGCACGGGTGGCGTGGCCGTTGGTTTCCACCCAGTGGAATGTCCCCGCTCCGGTACCTATTTTTATTACCTCAAGATAAAAACCGAGAATATCTTTGTAACTCACGTTCAAATCGGAATTAGATGCATTGTCGGATTTGCCGTTGTTGAGCGGAATGGCGAATTCATTGTGATGCACCTTGTTTTCCGCGCTGAAATAGGCTTTTGCAGCTTTGAAATCTTTTGCGCCATCGCCGTCCTGTATCCAGGCCGTGCCGTTCCAGCACAGATCATCCATGATAACTCCGCCGCCCATTTTATACACCCCGCACCCCTGTTCGTTGCATATGCCGCCGGGCGCGCTCAGGCGCAGGTCGGTTGTGCCGTCGTACTGGGAGGGGAGCACGTTGTTTCCTTCATCGAACAGAAGGCGCACCCCGCACCCGTCGCTGTTATTCCCGTGGCGGTAGGTCATGCCGATATAAAGGGTGTCGCGGCTGTTGCAGAGAAAGATCTGGGCCGTGGTGCTGTCGCTCAGGACAAGCGTCCGTGAGCAGGCCTCTTTCCATTCGTTCTTTGCTTCGTCAGTTGATGGGTCGCCATCACGGCTCATGAGCGAGCCGTCGATTACCGGCGCCGGTCCCCGCAATTCATAGCTTGGCAGAAGCAGGGGGGTTCCACGGTTCGGAATGATGCGGATCGCGGTATCCCTGATGTCACATGCTTCAGTGCGGCAGCCTGTTTCGCTGCCTCCAGCGCGGATGCATTCCAGAACGCACTTTTCATAGGCGTTCGTCTGGGAGAACGAGAGGGCAAACGGCAATAGGACAAACAAGGAAAACAAGCGCCTGGTCATGGAATCCTCCTTTTGGGACAAGCCCCGGAGTACCGGGAAGGTGATGAGCAGTTTTCGCGAGGGAAAGAGCTCCAATCCTTATTATAGGGATCCTCGGGGTTCACGTCAACGGTTTTTTTGCCGGCGCCCCGTTTGAACAGGCTATACATTGTCTGGAGATTCGACCGGTGAATTCATGCCGGTGAGCGTGATCGTAATCACTGGTCGAGAATTTTAAGAAATCCATGCCGGACGCCGGGTACCGAGCACGGAAGGGTCAGAAACAGGCGCATTGCGGAGGAAAAAAGAAAGCCCCGAAACCCGTAAAATGCCAAAGGGTATCGGGGCTTTCTGGTACACCATCTAGGACTCGAACCTAGGACCTACTGATTAAGAGTCAGTTGCTCTACCGACTGAGCTAATGGTGCGTTATTCCTGCAAGGAAAAAAAATACATTTTTTCAGGTCATGGCACAATAATCATGATAGACAAGGTTCAATAAACAAGTGAGGAACGGGTGCCGTCATGTACTGTTCAACCGTTCACTTTCAACGTTGATCAGGTGTGGTATTCCGCGTTTATTTTGACATAATCATAGCTGAAATCGCACGTATGAGCGACCGCGGTCTTGTCGCCGCCGCCAAGGTCGATGGCAATGGCCACGACCTTTTCCTTGAGCAGCCGGTGCAGTTTTTTCTCGTCAAAGGCCACTGGCTTGAGGTTTTTGAATACCGGCACGCCGCACAGCCTGATCGTCATTTTCGTGCGTGAGAAAGCAGCGCCTGAATAGCCCACGGCGCAGGCAATCCTTCCCCAGTTGGGGTCGTTGCCGAACAGGGCGCACTTGGTCAGGTTGGAGTTGGCAACCGCTTGAGCGGCGAGAGTGGCATCCGTCTCGGTTGCGGCGCCTGAAACGACGATTTCAACGCGCTTGGTCGCGCCCTCGCCGTCGGCCGCGATTTGTTTGCACAGGTCGTTGCATACGGCATAGAGCCCCTCTTCAAACAGCCGCAGGCCGGAGGTGCCGGTAACGCTGATGCCCGAGGCGCCGTTTGCCAGCACCAGGACCATGTCGTTGGTCGAGGTGTCGCCGTCGACGGTCAGGTTGTTGAACGTGCGGCCGACCGTTCTCTTGACTATTGAAGAGAGGGCCTTTTCATGGATCAGCGCGTCGGAGGTGATGAACGCAAGCATGGTGGCCATGTTGGGCGCGATCATGCCCGAGCCCTTG
>JAFGOU010000354.1 GCA_016926315.1 Chitinispirillaceae bacterium | reverse complement strand
TGGGTGTGGGACGCCGTCAATACCCCTGAGGGAGTTGCCGGCTATTTTCACTGCGGCATGGTTGCCTGCTCGTCATGGACCTTTTTTGCCGATCATCATGGCCTGAAAACCGGGCCATGGGAGATGCGTCTTGCCGACGCTTCCCAGAGCGGTGACAGCCGTTACCGGGCGGTGCGGAAAGTCCGTGACCACCTGTTTTCCGTGACCTTCGAGTGGATGGTTCCCTGGGACTCGCTTGAGTTCGACAGCGGCGGGGCCTATACCATTCATATCGCCGGAGAAAGCGGATGCGGTGATACGCTTCTGCCGTTTACGGTCCGGGGAATGCGCAACAATGAAGTAAACGCCTTACCTGACCGTTTTGTGGAGCGGGCAGCGCTCATCGCCGTGCTTCTGGTACTTTTTATTGTCCTGCAAGTGACTATGAGGAAAAAGAAGCGTCGTAGGGGATCGCTTCGTCGATCAGCATGATCGGGATATTTTCACGGATCATGTAGAGATATTTTCCGTCCTCACGCAGAAGCCCGGCGTCCATGGGCTCCCTGATGGTCTCGCCAGCCCGGTTTTTCAGCCTGCCTTCCTTGATCATTTCGTTCAATTTCGTGATGACCGGTCCCTGGATCAGCGTCAGGTCCTGTTTGGTTTCAGGGCAGCAGAGGATTTCAAGAAGTTCTTTTTCGATCATTACGGGGTCTCCTTGTTCGCCGGTGCCTGAGATTATACTTTATTCCGTGCAGGAGGCGCAAACGCGGAATCGACGGCAGGCGACCTCTCTGCGGTCACTGCGCGTCATGTATTTTCCTCCTTATTCCCCGAAGGACGTTAACCGGAGTAACGTTTCATCCTGCCATGACGATCCAATTGCCAAAAACCCCACGGAGCGTGTTGACATTCAATGACTATGTGGGGATGCTTCCCGCAGAGTGGATTTTTGACCGCGTGCTGAAGAAAAGCGGTTCGCGACGCAAAATAATATCCTCCAGCGCGATCCGGGAGGGGTGCAGGGATTTTTCGCGGCCCGAGGCGCTTGCTCGCGGATTCGAGGCGCTTGCTCCGGACCAGCGGCTCACCTGCAGTCTGGCGTATCTATCGGGAGAGGCCGGTATCGCCGCTTCGGAAACCGCAGCCGGCCTTAACGATCATCTTCTGTGCTCGTTTCTGGTATATGCCGCCCGGAGGGATGGGGGCGCCGTGCGTTATTTCGGTTTTAATGAATTCGAGCCGCACCTGCGCGCTGCAATGGCGCGGGAGTTGTCCGGTCGTGCGGTACGCAAAAACATGGCACGCCCGCATCCATTGCGCCGGGAGCGGATGCTCAGCGATCTCACCGTCGTGGTAACGCTTGCATGCCAGGGCGTCCTGCAGAAAAAAAAGCAGGGGGGACTTCTTCGCTCGGCAGTGCAGAAGATGGCGCAATTGACGGGAGCGCATGACACCGCGGGCGGTTCCGATTGCCTGGCAGGATTGCTGACGGAATGCGCGGTCGGGTCAGGGCTTCTTGTTGAAAACGATGAGGCGTACCGGTGTGTGCCTGAAGCGTGCGATGCCTGGATGCAGAGGCCCGTCCCCGACCGGATACGTGAGACGCTGGACCTGACCGTGCGCATCGCGGGAGGGTGGCGCATGCCGCTCCTGCAGGAAATCGTGCGCCTGGCGCATGACGGGTGGCTTTCGACGTCACTTTTCCCGGAGGAGGACCGGAAAAGGGCGTCGGAGGTCGTTGCCATGCTGGCCTGGGCCGGTATCGTCGTGTGCACGCGGCACGGCGGTGAGTTGTTGTTCGGGCGCCCGCGCGAGCTTGACACAGGCGAGCCTTATGGAGAGGGCGTCGTGACGGTCATGCCCGACTTTTCAGTGGTAATTGCGCAGGAGGCGTCGCCTCTCATGCTGTACCGTTTTGGACACTGCGGCAGCCTGCAGTCGCTCGATTGCATTTACAAAGGAGTTGTCGACCGCGCCATCGTCAGCGATTCGCTGGCACGGGGGCTTGGCGGCGAGCTGCTGCTTGGCTGGCTTGCCGGGTGGGGAGCGCCGCCGAACGTCATGGTTACGGTGCGGGAGTGGATCAGGGAATTCAACCGGTTGTATATCTCCGACCATTCGATGCTTGTTGCGGGAGAGGAACGGGTCGCCGGTCAGATAGACGCCTATGCGCCGATACGCGATCTGGTGGAAAAGGTCCCGGTTCATGCCGTCTACCGCATCAGGCAGGGGAGCGAAGGGAAGGTCAGAGAAATACTTTCATCGATGGGGTTCGATCCCCGCATGCCCTGGTGCGATGACGATCCGCTTTCCGGAGAGCCGCCCGGAGAGAAGCCGCTTTCCGATGCCGTCTGGGAGCCGGTCGTGACGGAAAAAAGTCCGGTGGTGCAGAAGCCCCTTGCCATGCGGGGGACAAAATACGGCGCCGGCCTCAATACGTATGACCTCAGCGAGACCATGCATGTCATAGATTATGCGTTATTGACCGGTCAGCGGCTGGTGTTTGAATATGCCGGGAGCGCTCTGGTGAAAAGGGGGATGTATTCGGTGACGCCGCTTTCGTGCTTACGGGGCGGTGAACCGCAGGTTGAGGCGGTTGACGGTAAGGGAAAAAAACGGAAGTTTCTTGTCGGCAAGGTCGTCAGAATCGGAGTGGGAACGTCATGAAATCGCATCCGTCGTTCGTGCATCTTCACAACCATACCGAGTACAGTTTCCTCGACGGCGCGATACGCATCCCTGACCTGGTGGAGCGCGCACACCAGTTCGGCATGCCCGCGCTTGCCATCACCGATCATGGCGGGCTGTTCGGGGCCGTTGAATTTTACGAGACCTGCATGGCGAAGGGAATCAAGCCGGTGCTGGGATTCGAGGCGTACGTGGCGCCGGTTTCGCGTTTTGACAAACAGTCAACGAAAGACGAGCGCTCCTACCACCATCTCGTTCTGCTTGCACGCGACAACGAGGGGTGGAAAAACCTGATGAAGTTGAGTTCGATCGGGTATCAGGAAGGGTTTTATTACCGTCCGCGCATCGACAGTGAGGCGCTTCGCGCACACAGCGCCGGCATCATCGCCACGTCGGCATGCGTTGCCGGCGCCATTCCGCGTGCGATTCTCGACGGCAAGCGTGATGTCGCGCGGCAGCTTGCGCTTGATTATCTCTCCATTTTCGGCGAAAGGAATTTTTATTTCGAACTGCACAGCCACGGGATCGATGAGGAGATCATCGCGTTCGACGAAATGATCAGGCTCGGCCGCGAACTGGGGATCCCCTTTATCGTGGCGAACGACGCCCATTATCTGAATCATGAGGATGCGACGTCGCACGAGGTCCTCCTGTGCATACAGACACAGACCACCATGGCCGACCCTGACCGCTACCGTTTTTCGTCCGACCAGCTTTATTTTAAAAGCTCCCAGGAGATGGCGAAGCTGTTCCCCGATCTCCCCGAAGCCATGAGCAATACCCTCGACATCGCCGAACGGTGCAATGTTTCGATAAAGATAAAACCCCAGCTCCCGGTCCCCGAGATACCCCCAGGTCATGCGTCGTCTGAAGATTTCCTGAGACATATTGCCCAAAAGGGCCTGCGGGAAAAATATCCGCAGGTGACGCCGGGACTGGAGGAACGGCTGGACTATGAACTCAAGGTTATCTGTTCGATGGGATTCGCCGGATATTTTCTGATCGTCCGCGATTTCGTAATGGAGGCGCAGCGACAGCAGATCATGGTGGGCGCACGCGGGTCGGTGGCGGGAAGCCTTGTCGCGCACGTCATCGGCATCACCAACGTCGACCCGATCCGGTTCGATCTCATCTTCGAGCGTTTTCTCAACCCTGAACGGATATCCATGCCCGACGCCGACATCGACTTCGCCGATCGGGACCGGTATAAAGTGATCGATTACGTGATCGGGCGCTATGGCCGAGAGGCGGTGTGCCAGATCATCAACTACATCCGCATGAAGGCAAAGATGGTGGTCAAGGACGTGGCGCGAGCCATGGGGGTCCCGGTGTCTGAGGCGAACCGTCTCTCGGCCATGGTGACGGAAAAAACCCTGACGGAATCGCTCGCGGCCAACGGCGAGCTCAAGGCTGCCATCAAGGCGAACGATCTGTATCAGGAACTTTTTCGCCACGCCGGCGTGCTCGAAGGGCTGGCGCGGCAGGCCGGCATGCATGCGGGCGGCGTGATTATCGCCCCGGGTAATGTGGTCGACTGGGCGCCGCTTTTCAAGCAGCCGTCGAACGACATCGTCATGACCCAGTTCGACATGAACTATGTGGAAAAAGTGGGCCTGATAAAAATGGATTTCCTGGGTCTGCGGACCCTTACCGTTCTCCAGGAGACGCTGCGGCTCATCAAGAAATACCACCAGGCCGTTATTGACGTATGGAAGATTCCCGAGGGCGATCCCAGAACCTACGAACTTTTCGGCAACGGCGAGACCATCGGGGTGTTTCAGTTCGATTCCCAGGGCATGCAGGACTACCTGCGAAAGCTCAAACCTACCTGTATCGACGACCTGATCGCCATGGCCGCGCTCTACCGGCCCGGTCCCATGGCCAATATCGATACGTACATACATCGCAAGCACGGCAAGGAGAAGGTCGCGTATCCCCACCCGCAGCTTGGCGAGATTCTCGACGTCACCTACGGGGTCATTATCTACCAGGAACAGGTGATGCGTATCGCGCAGCGCATGGGCGGATTTTCCCTGGGTGAAGCCGATGTTCTTCGCAAGGCGATGGGCAAGAAAAAACTCGACATCATGGAGGAGATGCGCAAGAAGTTTCTCGACGGCGCGCTCTCCCGCGGCATCGAAAAAAAAACCGCGAACGAGGTGTTCGACCTCATGGCCAAGTTCGCGGAGTACGGGTTCAACAAGGCGCACGCGACCATGTACGCGCATGTCGCCTACCAGTGCGGTTACCTGAAGGCCTACTACCCGCTCGAATATCTCACCGCGAACCTGACCTCCTATATCGGCAACCAGGACGAATTTCTCAAGATAAAGGTGGAAGCAGAACGTATGGGCATCATGCTCCTGCCTCCCGACGTGAACGCAAGCGACGCACAGTGCAGCATCGAAGACGGTCACGCCCGCCTCGGACTCGAGGTGATCAAGAATGTAGGTCAGGGCGCGGAAGCGATTCTTTCGGAACGGAAAGCCCGGGGCGCGTTCGTTTCCTTTTTTGATTTCTGCAAACGGGTCGACCTGCGCAAGATCAATAAAAAATGCATAGAATCGCTTATCTGTGCCGGAGCCCTTGACTGTCTCCAGGGAACCCGGGCCCAGCTCTTTGAAAGCATCGACAAGGCGCTCGACTATGGATCGGCATTCCAAAAAGATCGTATCTCGGGTCAGGTCAACCTGTTTGATGACCTGTTTACCGGGCAGGCGCACGGTGACACGGCAGTGGTCGCCCCGGAACCGCCCCTTGCGGATGTCGCGCCGTGGCCTTACAACCAGATGCTGCAGAAGGAAAAGGAGTTTTTAGGCTTCTACGTGAGCGGCCATCCGCTCGACCGGTTTCAGGACGAGATACGGGGATTCGCCACCATCTCGCTCAAACCGGAATCAATTGCCGTTGTCAAGGACGGAGCATCGGTTACGGTCGGGGGGTTGATCACCTCGGTGAAGCCCCACGTCCAGCGCGACGGCAAACCGATGGCGTTTCTTGAAATCGAGGATTTCGACGGCACCCTGGAACTCCTCGCGTTCGGCGACGCCTATGAAAAATTCAGAAACCTGCTCGTCGAAGACAGCATGGTGCTCGTTCATGGATCGATCACCAAGCGCGAAGGAGAGGAGAAACCGAAACTCCGTCTCGACAACTGCATCGCTCTCTCCGATTCGCGCGGAAAACTGGCGCGCAGCGTACACCTCCGCCTGACAACCAAGGGGCTGGAAAAGGAGTTTCTCGAACGGGTACGCCGGCAGTGCCGCAACGACAAGGGAGAATGCAGCCTGATCCTCCATCTTACGACCGGGGAGGGCAACGAATACCGGGTCCGTTCGCGCAACGTGAAGGTATCCGGCGATCCGGAAGCGATCAAATCGATCCGGGGCATTCTCGGAAAGGAAAACGTATGGCTCGGCAAAACAGCGGCCTGAAGAGCATACCACGTCTGCTACATATGTTATTTCTGATGGTATGGGTTGTCGTAAGTGTCACCAGCTACGGCTTCTGCTGCGCCATTGCCGGGATGTTCTCGAAAAAAATAGCGCAGGGTATCGGAAGGGTCTGGAATCGTCATCTGCTCTTTCTGGCACGGATCAGGGTCGAAGTGCACGGCAGCGAGAAACTGGCGGATGATACCTGTTATGTTTTTTTTGCCAACCACCAGAGCGCCCTTGATATTCCCGTCCTTTTCACCGGTTTGCGACAGCCGCTGGTATTTATAGCCAAAAAAGAGCTTTTCTGGATTCCCCTCATGGGGTGGGGCATGCACGGTATGGGGCATATTGTATTGGACCGCTCGAACCCGCGAAAGGCGCGAGACGCCCTGACCAAAGCGGTAAAGAGGCTCCACCGGCACCGGTTTTCTCTGACATTGTTTCCCGAAGGGACGCGCAGTATGGACGGCGCGCTTGCTGATTTCAAACAAGGAAGTTTCGCGTTGGCGCTTGAAGCCGGTGTTCCGGTTGTTCCCGTTGCTATTGAGAAAACAAACGAATGTCTGCGGAAAAAAAGCATGGTGATCCGGCCGGGAACCGTGTACCTGACTGTTTGTGATCCGATCGTTCCGCAAGGAATGGAAAAAAGTCAGTTAGCCGCAAAGGTGAGGGCGGAAATTCAGAACGTGCTGAATCGTCGAAGAACTAACGAAATAAAGGATGATTGAAAATAGAAAAGGGGTTCTTTCGAACCCCTTGTTCTTCAGGCTTTCACCTGATACCCCATCAT
>JAFGOU010000353.1 GCA_016926315.1 Chitinispirillaceae bacterium | reverse complement strand
GGTGAACACAATCCGGTCGCCTCTGCGCCTGATCGAGACCATGTCGGATGGAGGAAAGGCGAGCGACGAATCTGGTTCGAACTGGATTTTGCCGGCGGCCACCGGGTCGGCAATGCCCCGGCCGCTGAAAAGGTCTTCGAGGAGTTCGACCGTGCCGAAAAAATCGAGCTGCCGCGCTTCACGTTCAAGAAAGTCGATTACATCGGCCATTTTCCGCCCCTCAGAGATTCCCACGCGAGACTCCGTCCCGAAGGCCTGATCTGGAAGACCAGGTCGAAGAAGGAGTTGATCGATACGTAATGACTGAAAAACGATGAAAGTGCCTGACCGAACAGGTGGAGGTCGTCGACGTCTCTCCAGGCAGCCTCCTCGATGACAAGGGTGTATCTGATGCCGCGGACGATGCAGCCTTTATAGAGCGTCTCCGACGGCTGAACCGAAACTTCCTTTATCGATTCGATCCGCTGCCGTCTGCCTTCGGTGCCCGACCACTCGTATAATCGAAGCACCGCTTTAAGGCTTTCGGCGGAGGCCAGGGACGAATACCCGGCGCCGAGGTGGGCAAGAAAGGTCCAGCGGTGCTCTTCGGGGGGCGGCGGACAGGGAAGCGAGGGCCGCGTAATGTTGGTAAAGGAGAGCGAGTTCGGGAAATCGGTACCCGGGCAGGTGATGTCCCCTTCCCGGATTTCGTCGCGGGCGAGCGAACCGTTTGTGAGGTACGCTTCAATGGAAAGGTTTTCATCGGCCAGGGCATCGCCCCCCGCGCGTCTGCCCTCAATGGTGAGGATGAGTTCCCTTTTTTTCGCGAATCCCTGCCGATGGCGGGTGGTAAAGGAGCGGGAGAGGCCGCTTTGGAGCCCTTTGAACGAGTGAAGCTGCTGGTAATCGCTGCGTTCGCCGCTTGCACGGTTGACTCCGGTGACCGATATCACGCTGTGTGTGCAGAATGACGCAGGCCGGTCGATATCGGCGATCACCAGATACTCGTTCGCGGTCACCGCCGTCGGCACCGGTTCGGTGCTCCGCTTGAAAAGATTGACCGCCGGGGAGCAGAAGAGTTTGAAGTTGCCGGTGTTAAACGGCTTGTCGGATGGGAAATCCCTGTCAAGTGACAGGGTTACGCTCAGTTCCGACGGCGCGGGGTCGAGCTGGGTGAAGGGTGCGTGATCGAACCCGTGCAAATCGACAAAAAGGAATTTTTCCGGGTACACGAAGTACTCGAGCAGCAACGCATAACCCCAGAAGGATCGCGAATCGCACGGCAGGAGGGACTCCTGCGGGCCGAAACCGCCCGCGGTTACGGCGAAAGGACCTTCGACAACCGATCGGCCGGCGTCGCCTCCCGTGTCGCATGAAATCGTGGACGAAACCACGTGCCTGGTCAGGAGTTCGTGGAGCGCGAGCGCCACCGGCATTTCCGCATGCAGATAGAGCCGGAGGGGTTCAAGGGTAACCTTTGGCCATGAGATCCCCTGTTCCAGCCTGAACCTGAGCGTAAGCGATCCTTTGCCGCGCGAAGAGACCTGCTTTTCCACCGCAATAAGTGAGATCGGACTGACCGATAGCGGTTGGGTGGTGATGAACGTGCAGATGCTGTTATCGCCTCCCACCGGTCTGGAGAGCAGCTCGGTACCGCGGGGCAGCGGTCTGGTTTCCGAGAGATACCCTTCCCGGGGCTTGAATTCGACCATGGCGATGGAGGGAATCTCCTGTTGAAGGTGGGGCCAAAGCAGGTCGATCATACCGCCGGATAATTCGGGGAACGAATCGTCGAGCTTTTCACGTATTCGTGCGGCCAAAAAGGCGAATCCCTCGAACAGCCGTTCCACATGCGGATCGCGGTCGCCGACCGCGTCGATATTGAGAAAGCGCGCCTGATCGGGGTGCGCCCTCGCAAACTGCCTTCCCGACTCATACAGGTAGCGGAGTTCTTCCTCGTAATAGTTTTCAATCATGGAGGGTTGCTCTTCCTACTGTTTTTTCCATGAGGCGATCGATGACTGACCGCTGGACAGAAACGTCGTCTGAAACGTTATCCGGCCGACACCCTGTACCTCGCCGGAAACGGTGAATTCGATGGTCAGCACTTTTCCCTCGGCCTGCGGCAGCCTGATTATTCTGCTGTTTTTCAGCCGGGGTTCGTATTTTTCTATGGACATCTGTATGGCCGCCTCCAGCCGTGCAAGGCCGTGGGGCATGGTCCGGTAGATTTCGGAAATATCCGGCAGACCGTAGTCTTTCAGGTGGGGAAGGAGCCCTTCGCGCGTGTTGAATATCCGCGTAAGGTTGTCCTTGATTGACGTAATACGTTGTTCTGCTGGCGGGACTGCGTTTAGAGGGGTCCCGTCGGCATATCTTCCAACAAGGTTTTCGAAAAGTCCCTGGTTCATGGCGTCAGGAAGTAAAATAACATCCGCAGCAGGGAGGTGCTCGGATGAGGCATATAAAAAAGGGGGCTCAGGGGGGATTTTTCAGCACGCGCCTTTGCCCATGAATACCGCCGCCGGTGTTTTAACCAGCAGCTTCATGTCGAGCCAGAAAGACCAGGCGCTGCTGTAGCGTATGTCCATGCGTACCATGTCATCAAAACTGGTGCGGCTCCTGCCCTCAACCTGCCAGAGTCCGGTGATACCGGGCATTGACTCGAGCAGGCGTCGGTGGTGCCAAGGCGCATAGGCAGCAACTTCATACAGGATGGGTGGCCGGGGACCAACGAGCGACATGTCGCCCTTGAGCACGTTAATAAGCTGCGGGAGTTCGTCGAGGCTCGTTTTTCGCAGAAGGCGACCGATGGAAGTTATCCGGGGATCATTATTCATTTTATAAAAACCAGTATCACCGGATGACGCTTTCGTTCCATTGATCAGGCTGAGAACATACTCTTTATGACTCCCTGTTTCACAGTTCGGTTTCATCGACCGGAATTTATAAAGCTTGAACCGTTTGCCCCCGTAACCAAGCCTCTCCTGGCTGAAAAAAACCGGGCCCGGAGATGTTGTTCTGATAAGCGCCGCAATGAGAATAAATAGCGGTGACAGCGCGATAAGAGCAACAAGCGCCATCGTTACATCCACGGCCCTTTTCAGCCCTCGCTGCAGCGCGGCAACGACAGGATCGATCGCATTTTCAGGGTAGAGGAGCAGACGGTCTTTTTCAGAATCCAAAGGTTGTTTGGCAACATCAAGCGGATAGACGAGGCGTCTCACCCGAATCGCCCGGTTCAGGTTCGGACCGAAAACGGCGGCAATGCAATTGGTGAGCTTATTCATGATTCCCTCTACCGCGTCCAGCCGGATATCGGTAAAGAGAATACCGATTTCATGCTCCTCCTTGTGCCAGCCGCGCAGATCGATTTCACGCGAACAGGACTCCAACCCCTGTCGGATTTTTTTATGCATCAGAGGGTTGCTCATGCCGCGCTCCTTGAGCACCGAGACATCAACCAACACCAGAAGCATGGGGCTTTTGGTCCTTTCGGAACGCTTTCGTTCGCGGACGAGGAGCATTTTAAACTGAGGCTCATTCAGGAACAGGGGAAGATGTTCCAGCGGAACACGGGCATACGGAGAAATGCCTGGATCTGTTTTAAATTGATATGTCGATTGGTTTTTTAAAATCATGGTTTCCATTTTTGTCTATCCTGAAGAAAGTGAAACAATTGTGAGCAAAGCTCATACCAAAAGTGGTACTCCGGGGAGAAAAGCTAATTGGCATCTGTTTGAGGAAGACGGATATGAATAAAACGTCATTCCGGCGAAAGCCGGAATCCATATTTTCAGGCTAATTTCGGCAACTGGATACCAGCTTACGCCGGTATGAAAATCAAAACAGGTCTTTCCCGAACAGATATAAATTAATCGATTAAAAAGACTGTTTTGTTTGAAAATCTCTCTGATTGATGATTCGATTTAATCGCGTTTTTGCATGATCTGAACAAATTGTCGCATTTGTGCAACGGAATATATGGAAAGGAATCGTGGAAATCCTTTGGAAAACGCTGTATTGAAATACAGCTGTTTTCAGATTAGGCATGACTCGCTGCAGAGTAAATCTTTCAGCAGAGTATTTCCTGCGATACTTTGCCCTTCAGGTCGATATTGATGCCAAGCTGCGGTTTTTGCGCCGGATCAGGCGTTTCGCCATCACAGGATACCGGCAGGCGGTTACGGTATTTGTTCAGGAATTTTTTCCCTGCGGCACGCCACTCTTCGCCCGCATTTCCGCCGGACAGGTGTTTGACGAGAATGTCCCAGGTGACCAGGAGCCGGTGGGTTTCGGCCACCTGCATCGAAAGGTCGAGATCGTAGAAGTGGAACCGGTCAAAGGTCGCTTCATCGAAACGGACGCGATTGAAGAGTTCACGTCTTACGGCGAAAAAAAGGCCGTCGATCGCCACGACCTCAGCATCTGATTTATCAAATGAAAACGCGGTCATGACGAAGGTACTGCCGTTGTCAAGCTCGTGTACCACCCGTCCGCGCAGGAACGGCCGTCCGGCAGCGGTCCACGCCATGCTGCCTGCAGAGAGGTAGCGTGTCCCCGCTACACCGATGAGTCCGAGGCCGGGGTCTGTACCAAATTTGTTTTTGAGTACCCCCCCCCAGCCGCTCTCCATGAAAAAAACGTCCTCATGCACGAATACCAGGATATCGCCATGTGATCGGCGGAC
This sequence comes from Chitinispirillaceae bacterium, assembly GCA_016926315.1. Next base: position 6,339 of record JAFGOU010000353.1, on the reverse strand, counting down.
CCCGAGGTTATAGGCAGCGCAGATGCCCAGGTTGCCCGTCTGATTGTCGATCCGAATATACTCATGAGGCAATGAGACGGTCCGTGCCGCATTCCGTTCATGCAGTGTCCACTCCCGGGGCTTTCGTGAACAGACAATAATACTCACGAGAGAGGGAGGAGCTTTCGAAGGTGGAGCCATGGTTATAAGATAGCATGAGGCCGCAAAGACGTCAATTCATGCCCGCCTTCAAGGAACCCTTCGTCATTTTCCGGAAGGACCACGGCCTTCGGCCGCGGGGACAGGGGAAACGTCGCTGCCTTGCGGCAGCTTCCTTACAATGAGCCCCTTTCGGGTGGTTCATGACAGCCTCGCGCTGTGGGGGTGGCTGTTTGCTCAACCGGTGCGATAAAGGTTGCCGGGAGATATTATTTTCCTGTCATGCGGATCCATCCCGTCCTCTGTCTGCCGCTTCCCTGGATCTGGCTGCTCGCTTCATGCCTGCCGTCGATGCGTGCGCCGTCCGGTAACGCGGCGTACGAGGATTGTCTCTCGGACTCGAACAACGTATCGCTGTACCTCCCTCTTGAAAAACTGAACATAACAATGGTCGATCAGACCCATTCGCTGCGCCTGCCTCCGCAGAATCACCTTTTTTACATCGAAGTGGTGAACGCACTGATGCAGTATGAAATAGCGCAGCGTTTCAGGGTCCTGCAGGTTGCGCGTACGGATTGCAGCGTCCAGACACCGGAACGGGCGTTCAGATCGGAAATCATGGCCGATATCGGTTCACCCGGGCGCCTTGCGGACCACATCCGTTCGATCGCCGAGCAGTGCTCTGTGGATATCGTCATTCTGCCGCTCCAGGCGTCGGTGAAAGAGACCGTCAGCAAAAAAAGCGGGTGGCGGGGCGACAAATTCGGTCGGAGTTACGATCGCCCGTTCGACTGCCTGGCACAGGCAGCGATCAGCCTTCAGGTCTGGGACCGAAACGGAAAAATGGTATATAATCAAACAGGAACGGGCGTGAGCAGGAAACCGCTTTTTTATTCTCTGCTTAAACATGAAAAAGCGAAGCGGGAAGATCTTGTACATTTTTCAAAAAACCTGTTCGCGCCGCCCGTCATCCGCGCACTGAGCTGTGCGGTCAAGGACGCTTTTCCGGCGAAACAGCCGGTTTCAACCAGGGGACGGCGGTACTGAAAACGCCGTTGCAGCAACATCAAACGAACCAAGGAGCATTCCCGATGACATCGCCGACGGTTCTCGACGGCAAGGCCCTTTCACTCCGGATGGAAGGGGAATTGAAGGTCCGGGTGCAGGCATACAAGAAGAGATGCGGCGGCAGCGTGCCGGTGCTTGCAACCGTTCTGGTCGGAAACGATCCGGCATCGGCAACCTATGTAAAAATGAAGGGCAACGCCTGCAACCGGGTAGGCATGGAATCTCGACGGATCGTGCTTCCCGATACGGCGACTACCGACGACCTGCTCGCGGAGATCACCGCTCTGAACAGCGACCCCCTTGTCCACGGCATACTGCTCCAGCATCCGGTGCCGCGGCAGATCGACGAGCGTGCCGCATTCGACGCGATAGCGCTCGACAAGGACGTTGACGGCGTGACCTGCCTCGGTTTCGGCCGCATGGCCATGGGTGAACGCGCCTACGGCAGCGCGACGCCGGCCGGCATCATGAAGATCCTCGACCACTATGGTATTGCGTGTGAAGGCAAGCAGGCGGTGGTGGTCGGCAGGAGCCCCATTCTCGGCAAACCAATGGCCCTCATGTTGCTCAACCGCAACGCCACGGTCACCATCTGCCATTCAAAAACGCAGATGCTGCCCGACCTGGTACGGCAGGCCGACATTGTCGTCGGCGCGGTGGGCAGGCCGAAGTTCATTAAGGGTGACTGGATACGGGAGGGCGCGGTGATCATCGACGCCGGATACCATCCCGGCGGTGTCGGCGACGTGGACCTCGAAGCCGCACGGCCGCACTGCTGCGCCTATACGCCGGTTCCCGGCGGGGTCGGTCCCATGACCATTGCCATGCTCATTACCCAGACCATGGAAGCCGCGGAAAAGAGGCCGTAACCGTTGCGGCATCCCGTTGCCGCGTAAGTCAACTGAAAAAGCCGCTTGGAATTTTCCGGTCCACGCACTGGAGTTCCTCGATAATCCGTTCAATTTCATACCTGAGTACCTGCAATTCCGGAGCGTTCCCATTCATGGCTTCGCACGCCCTGATGGATTCCGACAAAGCGGCAAGATGACCGGAAAGATGGCTGATTTCGGCGCTTACCCAGAGTGACAGGTTTTCATGGATCCCCTTGAGCAGGTGTGCCCGCAGTGCGGGATCGATACCGCCGTCCATGAATTTCAGCTTTCGCGACGATTCCGCGATGAGCTCCCTGATCGCGGGAAGCTGCTTTGTTTCCCGTTCCGCCGAGGAGATTTCTGCGCGGCTGTCAATCACCATGGCGCTGTCACCGGGAATCACGATGGCATCGATCGGCCCCGGGGAAAGGATGCGGGAAATGGCATGCGCCTCATTCCTTTTCGGCATCAGACGGATGGCGGCAACGAGGGCAAAGAGAATCGCGATCAGCGTAAGAACCGCTAGCGACGCAATGACGATCATTTTGCCGGAGGCGCCTGCCGGAAGGTCCGATGCAAGCAGAAAAGAGTCGGTAAACGCGGTTGGATGTACTACCGGAACCATGGCTATCGGGGAATCCAACTCGTGTTCGAAAAGCGATTTTCCTTTTACGGAAACCGGTGGTATCGACGCGGACATCCCGGCAGTACGCGCCTGTTTGCCATGGCCGCCCGGTACCGGGACGGAGGCGGTATCCGTGAGGCCGGTTTCGCCCCTGTCAGAGGTGAACGCTTTTTCCTGATATCGGACCGTGATACGGTTGGTTTTTGTCAACCACAGGACCTCTTCGCGATAGGATTTGCCTTCCCGCCAACCACGGCTGAAGAGCGTCGTTGTGCCGTGGAGTGCGGAAACCGCGCCGCTCTCGTATTTCAGGAGTGAAGCGAGCAGTTCCCGGACATTGATTTTTACCGAAAAAATGCCGGCAAGGAGAGGTGGTTGTGCCGAGTCGTCGACCAGCGGCCAGGCGCACAACAGGGAAATCCTGCCGGAAGATTCGGTCAACAGGTTCGCATAGGGCTGCATGCTCGCGCATACGACGCCGAACCATCGTTCACCCGAAACGTTTTTTCGGGCCGCGCCGATGCCGCGCGCCGTCACGCGATTGGTAACGATTCCCTCCGGAGTCATTCTGGTCACCGAAATGATGGTCGGGTTCTGTCGGGAGATTGAGAGGAACAAGTCGTTTACAAAGTAGGTGTCGTCCGAGCGCAGGACCGTCGAATTCGACAGTTCTTCGAGCGTGGTCATGAATTCATGCATGCTTTCGGACAGGGAGGAGGCTGGCGATTGCGCGAATAACAGCCCTGTGCACAGCATCACCACCGATCCGACCATGCGGAGAAAACAAGGTATCATAGGCTGTCCCCTCAAACGAAGAAGCACCAAAGGTTCCTGACATCAACCCCCAAAACAGAAATGTAGTATGGTTTCTGCGCGTTGTATTTTCAATAGTCTCGTGACATGGCACCCGGCATCACGGCGCCAGGAACAATGCGAGGAGGATAGAACCTTCTGGAATCGTTCATTGCACTACCCGCATTCGTGAAAGTCGGTATCGCTTTTTCCGCGATCCTTATCCTGTCACGGCTGCGCATTCCGCTTGGCATTTCCATGATCGCGTGCACGATTGCGCTCGCTGCATGGAGCGGCGGTGACCCCGGCGCGTGCATCCAGGTCCTGTCGGCGCTTGCTCTTCCGGTGAACATCCTGCTCCTGTGCGTGATTCTGTTGCTCCTCATTTTCAGCGGAGTGTTGTCCTCATCGGGCAGGATGGAAAAAACCGTAAATGCCTTCAGATCATGGCTCAAGAGCGACCGGCTGCTCTTTGCCGGCCTTCCCGCGCTCATCGGTCTCCTGCCCATGCCCGGCGGTGCGCTCTTTTCCGCGCCCATGGTCGCGTCGGCCGACAATGACCATCGCCTGAAAGCCGATCATAAAACCGCAATCAACTACTGGTTCCGGCATATCTGGGAGTACTGGTGGCCCCTCTATCCGGGCGTTATCCTGGCCGTACAGTACAGCGGCCTGCCCATCGGCGTGTTCTTCCTGGTGCAGCTTCCCTTTACCGTTGCAATGGCGTTCGGCGGGTACTGGTTCCTGTTGCGCAGGGTGCCGCACCGGGAAATCCATGACACCGACCGTCTTCAACGGCCGTGCGATATCCTTTCAACGCTCGGGCCTGTGGCCGTCTTGGTCACGTTCTCGATCGCCGGGTCTGCGCTTCTCCCCGTAACCGGCGTTCCGTCGTCCCTCGCCAACCTGTATGCCATGCTGGCCGGCCTCATCATGGTCATCGCATGGGTCGGGGCGGCCGACCGCGCAGCGTTCGGGAAAACCCTTGCCCTTCTCACGAAACCCGCCACCTGGTCGCTCATGCTGGTCGTGGCTGGAGCCCTGCTGTTTTCCGCGTGCCTCAGGATGCCGGTCAACCATGGCGCGACCACGCTGGTCTCGCTCATGCGCGACGAATGTATCGCGATGGGCATCCCGTTCGTCCTTATCGCCGCCATTATTCCTTTTATCTCGGGTATGGTGACCGGCATCGCCGTCGGGTTTGTGGGCGCAAGTTTTCCCATTATTTTCGCGCTCCTTGGGCAGCACCCTCCGACGAACGAGCTTCTGGCGACTACGTCGCTCGCCTTTGTGTCCGGACATCTCGGACAGATGCTCTCACCGGTGCATATCTGTTTACTGGTGACCAAGGAGTATTTCAAGACCAGCCTCCGCGCCACCTACCGGTTTCTATGGAAACCGTCTCTGCTTGTGGCAATAGCGATGGTGCTTCTGTGCGGCGGCTACTACCTTTTCATCAGATAAAACGGGACCATGGCGGAACGGAAAAAGCTTTTAATCACCGGCGCGGCCGGTTTTCTGGGGTGGAACCTCTGTAACGCCGCGACCGGTTTGTATCAGGTGACCGGCGTTTCACGCACGCGTCCGGTCGCGGTCGAAGGCGTTGTCGCGCACCAGTGCGACCTGACCGATCCCGAAGCGATCGCTCTTCATTTTTTGTCAACGACTCCGGACGCCGTGATCCACTGCGCTGCCATGGTCAATCCCAACGACTGCCAGGAGCGGCCCCTTGAGTCGCGCAGGATCAATGTCGAGGCGTCGTTCTCCATTGCACGCCAGTGCGGCGAAAGGGGGATACCGTGCATTTTTGTTTCCACCGATCTCGTGTTCGACGGCACCCATCCGCCCTATAACGAAGAAAGCGCCCCCTGCCCGATCGGCATTTATGGCGAACATAAGCTCGAAGCTGAAGAAGGGATGCGCTTCCGTTGCGCAGACCTCTGTATCTGCCGGGTACCGCTCATGTATGGCGATGTCCCACCCGGCGCAAGCTCGTTCATCCAGCCCATGATCGCCGCGTTCCGTGAGGGCCGTGAGATCACGCTGTTTACCGATGAGTACCGGACACCGGCATGCGGGGCATCGGTGGCGCAGGGTATCCTTCTTGCACTCGAAAAGGTGCGCGGTATCGTCCATCTCGGCGGCAGGGAACGGCTATCGCGATACGAGTTCGGAATGACGGTCGCTGCCGCACTTGGGATCGAGCACCCCCGGATCAGGGGCGCGCTGCAACGGGAGGTCGCCAGTGCGGCGCCGCGGCCGCCGGACGTTTCCTTCGACAGCTCGAAGGCGTTTGGCCTGGGGTATGCGCCGCTTCCCATCCGGGAAGAGCTCGCGCGTCTGGCGTACGTGCGGTAGGGGAAGGTGTGAACGGTATTTTTTTCGTTAAAAGTCAAAAGCGTGAACGCGAATGCTTCCCTTCGGCTGGCTCAGGGTAAACTCGGCTCAGCACAGGTCTACACGGAAAACAAAGATTGCGCGGATAAAAACGGAAGTGCAAATGGTTTTCACTCGTGATGTTGTTTTTGATCCGTGGTCACGCTTTTTTAGACAGGAATATCCATGCCACCGTTATCAACCACCCATACCCTCCTGATCCAGGACTCCAGGAACTGCGCGGACCTCCCCGACGGGAGCGTCAATCTCGTGGTCACGTCGCCGCCCTACCCCATGATCGAAATGTGGGACGAACTGTTCCGCAGTCTGTCGCCAGACACGGCGCAAGCGCTGGATGCCGGTGACGGCGTCGCGTCGTTCGAAGCCATGCATCAGGAGCTCGACAAGGTGTGGGCGCATATGTTCCGGGCGCTTACACCGGGCGGATTTCTCTGCGTCAATATCGGC
>JAFGOU010000352.1 GCA_016926315.1 Chitinispirillaceae bacterium | reverse complement strand
GGTTTTGAAGAGACCTCCAACCGGGTACACGCCATAGAACTTGACCAGACGCGCGACGAACAGGAGCAGCACCGGATCCGTGAGCGCATGTGGGAGGCGTACGAGGTAGACCTGACCGCTCCGGCCGAGGCGATTCTGGAAGTGACCGACGACGACTCAACGATCCACCAGAACATCGACATGCTGCGTGAGCGGATCAAGCGGGTCGGAGAGGTAAACATGGCCGCATTCGAGGATTATGAGACCGAAAGCAGGCGGCTCAAAGAACTTACCACACAGCGTGACGATCTGCAAAAGGCGGTTGACGATCTTGAACAGGCGATAAAAAAGCTCGATAAAGAGGCCCGTTCACAATTCATCGCGACGTTCGACCTGGTCCAGAAAAATTTCAGCGACATGTTTACCACGCTGTTCGAGGGAGGGGAGGCTTCGCTCCAGCTTGAGGAAAATACCGATCCGCTCGAAGCGGCCATTCACATCAACGTGCGTCCTGCGGGAAAGAAAATGCGGGGCGTACAGATGCTTTCCGCCGGCGAACGTGCTCTTACCGCCATTTCCTTGCTGTTCGCGCTTTACATGGTAAAACCCTCCGCCTACTGCATCCTTGATGAACTCGATGCGCCTCTTGATGAGGCGAATACCGTTCGTTTCCTCAATGTGCTGAAAAGGTTCGCCGATAATACGCAATTTATCGTGATCACCCACAATAAGCGCACCATGGAATCGGCCGATGTGCTGTACGGAGTCACCCAGCAGGAGTCAGGGGTTTCCTCGATCGTATCGGTGCGGTTTGAAGAGCCGATGCGAAAAGCGGCCTGACGAAGGGAAGCTCTTTGCGTATCATCACCGGCAACGCTTCGAGCATTCGCTACACGCTGCCGAAACATGATGTTGAACAAACAAGGGTGAAAATCGACCTGTATGACCTAAACGGCAGCTTTGTCAAAACCCTGGTGAATGAATCAAAATCAACGGGACGGAGCTATACCGTAGCGTTGAACGGTTCGAACGGTACGAACATTCCTGCTGGAACCTATCTCTGCACCTTGAGCGCGGCCGGCATCCAGCAGTCGGCAAAGGTGATCGTGAAATAAGTTTACGCAGTGGCGTGAGAAACCTTGAAGGCCGGTTCGTTTTCAACGAGCCGGCTTTTTTCCCACGCCCGTTTCTCATTAACCGTTTCGCTCTGAAACCGTGATCCTCCCTGAAATCCTCCCGAAACCGAAAGCAAAAAAAGTATATTGCGTGATCATTCAAATCAACTCAGAATCTGGAGATACCGGTGCGATTTACCCCTCTGCTGCTGCTTGCCTTTCTTGGTATGCCCTATGCCGGAGCGACCCTCCAGGACATCTTGGTGAACGGCAAGGCCGGACGAAAAAACCTTGAGTTTGGCTTTTCCTGCGGGTTCACCTACTCATCAATCGATCTGCACCGCCTGCAAGAAGACCTGGGAGAACGATTCAATATATACCGGGGATACGGGATCTCCCCGTCGTTTATCTTTCCCGGACACATGGATGGGCTGCTGTTCGGATTTGAAGCCGCTTTCTACGAACGTTATTCCTGCCATATCGGAATAACATCGCTGGACCATCGCAGTGGAGGCCTGTTCCGGGGGACGGTGATCACCGTTCCGGGCAACGATACCGGCGGCGTTCAGCTGACTACCGATTATTCGATCTGGATAAACGCCTTTGAACTGGGGGTCGGCTATCGTGTCCCGCTCGCCTATGACCACTACGTCGGCATAAAAGCGGGAGCGTCCTTGTATGCCGCTTCGCTCAACGTGTATTCGGAGTTTACCGACACGCTTAGCGATCTTGACACCGCCCAGTATCAGGGCGATGCAGGGTATTATCTCCTGCCGACCCTTTCCGCTGCGTATTCAAGGTTCATTGCCTCCTGGCTGGCTGTCGGAATCTCCGTAAGAGCACGGTACCAGAGAAGGTCGGCCACGCTTAAAAATCGGGATGACGGCAGCATGCTGAATCCGGTGCTCCGGTATTCATTCAAGGGCATTGACGCGAACCTGTTCGCGACGTTTGTACTGAAAAAGTAACGGCGTTTCCGCTCCCGGGCCGGGCATCATGGCTCTTTCATCCGTGCGGCAATCGCTGTATCCATCAAAGGGCAAAACGTATTTTTGAACCTGAGAACCGATGGTTTAACAGGAGAAAATCGATTTGTCACCTCTTGCAGAATACGCCCGCGAACTGCACGAAACAGACGGGGAGACCTCCACCCGGCATTATCTTCCCGTTGATATCGCGCCACGTTCGGAGCATCTGTATGATATCCGCGCCGTGGTTTTCGACATTTACGGAACGCTGGTCGACTATTGGAGACCGGGACTGGATGATCGCGGGAACCGTCCCAATCTGTTTAAGGAAGCGTGCCGGAAGGTCGCCGAACGGTTTTTATTCACGGACTATCTGCTGCAGATGAATCCGGAAGAGGACCCGGGGAAAACCCTTTATGACCTTTATTGCGGGCTTATTGCGCTGCGGCATGCCGCGGCTGCGAAAAAAGGGATATCGTATCCTGAAGTAAAAATCGAGGAGATCTGGAATGTCATCCATCTCATGCTTAAAAGGCGTGGATACAATCCGGCGGGATCCCCACCCGGCACTGCTGACGACATCGGAAGATACCTCGCCTATACCTATAACTTCTATTCGCTCGGTAGAAAACTGTATCCGGGAACGGTCCGGGCGCTTGAATCGTTGAAAAGAAAAAATATCGTCATCGGGATCGTTTCGAACGCGCAGTTTTATACTCCCATTGATCTGACGCTTCTTATCCGGGAGCAGAGCATCGGCGTTTACGACGATGTTTCTGAGCTGTTCGACCAGGACCTGACTTTTTTTTCGTATGAATACGGCGTCGCGAAACCCGATGTGCTCCTGTTCCGCAAACTCTTTGACGCCTTGTATGAACTGCAGATCATGCCTGCGCAAACCGTTTTTGCGGGTAACGACCTCCTGCTCGATATTGCGCCGGCACAGACCGCGGGCATGAAAACCGCTCTGTTCACCGGAGACCGCCAATCGCTTTTCCTGCACGACAAGGCAGATGAAATCACACCCGATATCACCTTTCGTTCACTCGCGGAACTGCCCGAAAAACTCTCCTTTTACACCGGAGGAAACGAAACGTTATGATGATGTCACGAGGATGTCTTTGCACCATCGCGCTGGTCACCTTTTCACTGGCGGTGGAATTCAATTTTGACCTCGAACAGATTGAAAACGAGGCGCTGACGGCGCGGGTCATGAAAGCCGCGGTAGAAGCGGAAGCATGGAACCGCAAGGGGCTTGACGCCCTTGACCGGAACGACCTCGCCGGGGCACTGGACTGTTTTGACGCGGCGCTGAAGATTGTTCCGGAGTACAGCGATGCGATCAACAACCGGGGAGTAGTCAAGTTCCGCAAAGGTGAAATCGGGAGCGCGCGGGAGATATGGGAAAAACTGGCATCCAGGGATCCTGGATATGCGATCGCCTCGTATAACCTTTCCCTCGTCTATCTTCACGAAGGCCGGAATGACGCGGCACAAAGGCTTCTGGAACGGGCTCTTGGTGCCAACAAACAACTTATTGAGGCGCAGGTCCGGCTTGGAACGGTTTTCCTAAAAAAAGGTGAACGGAGGAAAGCGCTTGACCAGCTCAAAAAAGCGTATAAAAATGCTCCCACGCATCCCGATGCCTGGAGTTTTTATTCCTACGCGCTTATTGAAAACGGGGATACCACGGAAGCCCTCGCCGTGCTTAAAAAATACAGCGACAAACCAGAGGCGCTCAAACTGCTCGGCAGGATCGAAGCGTCACGCAGAAACCATGGAACGGCGAAGAACTACCTTTCCCAGGCGGTTTCCAAAGGGGCCGATCCGGAAGTTCTTGTTGAACTCGCCAATACGCAGGTTGAGTCTCGCAACTGCAAGGAAGCGCAGCAGACGCTCACCGCCTATTTCAGCCGTGCGATCTCCCCCTCTGCCGACGCTTTTCTTTTGGCAGGCATTGCGGCCAAGGAGTGCGACGACAGTAAAGCCGCGCAGGATTATTTTGAACGGGGTAGCACGCGGTATCCGAATGACGGCATTCTGCGCTATAATCTGGGGCAGGTTTATTTTCTGCGGAAAAACTTCGACAAAGCCGAAACCACCTGGAAATCCCTCTCCGACACCCTTCAGGACCCGTCGCTGCTTTATCTCCGCGCATTGAATGCTCACCGGAGAAACGAGCTTTCCGCCGCTGAACAACTCATTACAAAAGCGCTTGAACTGGATGACCGGGCGGAGTATCACGATTTTCTGGGCGTGGTCTATTACCGCAAGGGGAACGGAAAAAAGGCCGAGGAGGCATTTAAAAGGGCGATTAAAATAAATCCGGAACTGCGGAGCGCCCAGCTCAATCTCGCGCTCTGTACGAAATCGCCGGGCGAACTTTCGGGCGCGGTCCGGCTTCTGGAAAAAATCCTTTCGAATTGCATCGGCGAATCGTGCGGTGAAACGGCGCTCCAGCTCTCGGCGCTCTATTACTACCAGAAAGAAACCGCCAAGGCGATAGCCACCCTTGCCGCTGTCAAAGATGCGGACCGCGACGAACGCATCTACCGGAACCTCGCCCTGTATTACCGCGAGCAGCACGACTGGGAAAACGCCATCACGACGCTTGAAGCGGCCGTTTCCAAGCTGGTAACCGAGCCGCAGACCGACTACGATCTTGCCGAAACCTACCTTCTCGCAGGACGACATCACAAAGCAATTGAACGGTTCACCCTCCTGATACCCAAATGGCACCAGAACCCGTGGCGGCTGTATTACCAGCTTGGGTATGCCTACATGGAGATCAACGACCTGGCAAAGGCGAAGGAGTGCTTTGAAAAAAGCCTGAACCGGAAAAAAGACAACGTCGCCTCACGCGGCCTTCTCGCCTATGTATTCAACAGTGAGGGGAACGTTGCCAAAGCGCGCGAACTCTGGCAGAAAAATCTCGCCGACGACCCTTCGAATGCATCTCTCTGGGTCAACATGGGGCTTTCTTACGAGCGTGACGGCAAGTACGAAGAGGCGCTCCAGTATTACCGGAAGGCGGTCGACCTGAAAAGCGACGACCCCCAGATACAGATTAACATCGGCAACGTGTATACCGCCGTCGCTCAGTATACCGACGCACTTACTGCCTATAAAATGGCGCTTCATTCACCAAAACGGGAAACCGCGCAGTACAACATTTTTCTCCTGTATGCCAGGAAACGGGACAAGGAACAGGCGCAGAAAACCCTTCTCCAGCTCGAACAGGATTTTTCATCTTCCGCTTCGACACGGCGCGCCCAATCCGAAATGGCGCTCTGGAACAAAGATACCACCAAGGCGATCACGCTTCTGGAAGGCCTTTCCGAGAAGGAGGGGGGTGATTGGATCACCCTGGCCCAGATATACGCTTTTTCCGGCAGGAAAAATAAAGCCGAAGAGTGTCTGGCAAAAGTGCCTAACGAGGCACAGTGGGACCGGGACAAGGCGGGAGTCAGGGCGGCGCTTGCCTTCTCCTCAGGCAATTATCAGGAGGTGATACACCTGGTGCGAAAAAGCGGCGATACCGGTCTTGCCGCCCGGTATAATCTCGCGCTGGCATATTATCATATGCGGCAGTATGCCGATGCGCTCTCCACCGCGGAATCCCTTGTTAAAAAAGCGTCGGGCAGCGATCGTGCCGACCTCTGCCGGCTGGCGGGAAATGCGGCTTTCGGGCTCAAGCAATGGAAAAATGCGCTTCAATGGTATCTGCAACTGTCGAATGTCGAAGCGGGAAGCGCTGTTGTCCAGTATAACCTGGCCGTTGCTTCCTATAACCTGGGAGACGTGGAAAACGCCTGGAAGTATTACCAGCGGGCTCGTGAGCTTGACCCGAAGATACAGAACGCCGATATCGAAAAACGCTACGCCGCAGAAAAAAGGCGGGGTGAGGGGAAACCGGACGTCAATGAAGCCGATTCGCTTTACAACAGAGCGGTCGACCTGCAGACAACGGGAGATGATTCCGCCGCACTGGGACTCTACCTGCACATCGTTGCCAAGGATCCGCTGTATAATCTTGCATGGAACAACCTCGGCGCGATTTACGGCAAATGGGGGGAGATCGAAAAATGTGAACAGGCGTATCAGAAGGCGGTGGAAAAGAAGCATGACATTCCCGAAACCTATGCCAATCTTGTCAACCTGTATATCGAGCTGGAAGAGTTTTCAAAAGCGCGGAAATGGCTTGTAAAAGGGCAGGGGCACAATCCTGAAAGCGAAATCCTCAAGGACCTTCGTAAAAAGATCGTTGACGCCGAAGCGAGGAAGGTCAGCCGATGAAGTCCATTACCAATCGCTATAAATGCGCATCCGTACGTAACCGGATGGTACTACGCAGGCAGAACGCTCCAGTACGCGCCGACAAACCGCCAATCAGAAGAAAACCGGCCGGGAAAAACGGCATTTCCTGAAAATTCTGCTGGTGACTGCTCCGGTCGTGTGGATTTTATTTGACGTATCGCCGCATGCGATGTATTTATTTTTATTTCCACACCATGAAAAGGAACATCAATGAGCAATCTTTTCCTCGTACGCTATCCCGACAAACCGGTTCAGGTGCCGAATAAAGTAAAAATCACCATTGGACGCACCGATGACAACGCCATCGTCCTCCATGAAGCACGGATAAGCCGGAAACACGCCGCCATTGAATTTAAAAAACCGAATTACCTTTTGACCGACCTTGGAAGTTCAAACGGGACTTTTCTCAATAACAGCAAGCTCTGCGGTCCCCAGGCGGTCGCATTGCAGAACTGGGACAAGATCCGCATCGCGTCGGCGGTCTATACCGTACGGATCGTTGAAAAACAATCGGAGATCATCGACGAGTTCAAGGAACTTCGCTCACGTGCACAGCGTGAGGTGACAGAGATCATCAACCTCAATGAGCTGTGGAATCAGGAGAACCAGCCGGGTTTTGCCGGCGACCTGGCTCATCTCTGCCCGGTCGAGCTGTTTCAGATGATCGAAGCGGGCGGGAAAAGCGGCATTCTGCTTATGCAGACGGCAAACGGCGAAGGCAGTTTTACCGTATGCAACGGCCATATTGCCCTTGCGGCGTTCAACGGGAGAAGCGGGGAGGAAGCGGTTTACGATATCCTCAATTTCAATCAGGGAACCTTTTCTTTTTCGCCTCAGAACATCATGATTGAAAATCCTGAAATTACCATGAGCGTCACCTTTCTCCTCATCGAGGGCTGCCGGAGGCTTGACGAAGCCGCAATGAACCAGTGCGCATGAGGTTCATGGTGCCTGTCCGAAAAGTTTCTTTTAAGGATTGTCATACCGGCGAAAACCGGTATCCAGTGCCTGAAATTGGCCCAGAAGGTGGATTCCGGCTTTCGCCGGAATGACGACCTTATGGCTGAGAGGATTTTTGAACAAACGCTAAATAGCGTATGTCAAGCAACTAGTGCTACGGTCATATCAACGAGCGCAGCAGGGGAGAGGTCCTTTTTCCCAAAGGTCTGTGATTTTCCCGCACCCCCTGAGCAATAAATTCTGATCATTTACACAAGGTAATAAAATCATAAACGCATGAAAAAGTGACGTTTTTTTGCTGAAAAAGGCGTTTTTCTCTTCGTCCGGACGGAAACAGGCAATTATTGCCTATTGACAGATAGCATCCAAGTCGCTGATATAGATACAAGTTACAACTACTATTTGTAATTCTTAATCGCTTAAGGTTATACTAAGATGAAAAGCAAAACAAGGATGATTGGGAAATGTCTGATATCAAGCATTAGCGCGAAGACTCGCAGGACGTAATCTGGCAGGTGACGCGCCGTCAGTATTTTTTTATCAATCATTTAGTTACGATACGCCGCAAAAAAAATGACCGGCGGGTCACGTGGGGATTGTTTTTTCAAAAAATGAAAAAAAAGACGAAAAAAATGATTAAAACCACTGGAAATGCATCAGGATTTACCCTGATCGAAGTTCTTGTCTCCGGCATGCTGCTGGTTCTCGCCGTCACCGCAGCGGTCGCGGTGGTCGGTACCGGTTCGCAGTTAAGCGTCAGCGACAACGACCGTCGCCAGGCGCGCGCTGTTGTCAGAACGGTTTTCGAGCGGTTATACGATTACCGCGATTTTAACATCATTCCGGATCACGGCACCACGGTTGAAGAGATCCTGATCGATGAGCGCATGGGCAATCCGCTTTTCGGACGGCTCACCAGGACCGTTACGACCGAAACGATTTCGACAGGTTCCGGAACCCCTCTTTCAGTCAAACGGGTTGACCTCATGATACGCTGGACTTCCAGCGATGGAACGGTCGATTCTCTCACCTTAACCAAAGTAGTCGCAAGGGCACGGTAATGAACTCAATAAAAAATCAAAACGGCATTACGCTTGTTGAAATGATCGTCTCCTCGGCGGTATCGCTGGTGCTTGGCGGTGTCATCTACACGCTGTTTATGATGTACAGCAACCAGTCCACCATTTCGATCTCCTCGCTGCTCATGCACCAGCAGTACGATAATGTCGCGCGTCAGATGTCAAAGGACGTCCGCATGGCCTCGTTCGTCCTTGGCCCCGGCGAAACGCCGCATGCCTTCGCTGCGGGACCGGACACCGTAAAGACGATAACAATGTGTAACGGCGATGGAACCGTACTCGCACAGTATGCGATCAGCGGAACGAACCTTACCGAGGGACCTCATCAGGCCGCTTTTCAATCGGGCGGCAACGTCGTGACCGTGGTTTCGGGTGTCAGCAATTTTATTCTTGACCCGCAGCGACGCAGCGTTGCCATTCATCTCACGCTGACACGGAACGACCTCAGTACTGCCTATGCGATCTCAGCACGAAAGGACCTGTTCCAATGTCGAAACCGTTCGTAGACAAAACCGTGCGCCAGCAGGGATCGGTTCTGGTCGGCGTTGTCGCGTTCATCACCCTTATGACCATCGCCATGGGAGGATTCTTAGGCGTCGCGAGAAATATCATATCGCAGGAAACCCTTGAAATGAATGACGACCGGGCGTTTCTTGCCGCTGAATCCGGACTGCTTATCGGAACAAACTGGCTTCGCGAGGCGGACAACTGGATTCAGTATAAAAACACCGGTTACCAGGGTACGGTGTATCAGGGTGTGATCAACGGATATACGGTCACGGTTACGGTGACGGCCGTGGGAAGCAACCAGCTCAGGATAACCTCGCAGACGTCGGGAGGGTTGCTGCCTTATTCAAAGTCACTGAGCTGGACCGTCAGCGAGACAAACTGGGAGGATCCCGGGGTTTTTATCAACGATCTTTCCGGCGTGGGAGGCGTCGGTGGCGGCGGGTTGAACAACGAATGGTTCGACGGGCCGGTGCATACCAATTCGCCGCTGAAAATAGCCAGCGTCAGCGGCGGCAATGTAAGCGTCCGGTTTGTTAACGGCAAGGTCTCTACCTATAACAAGCTCGACCGGGTCGCTTTTGACGCCGGCCACTGGGGAAATTACGGCACCAGCCCGGTGTCGGGGAATAATTATGATTTCGGCATATGGCTGCACGACGCTTCGGCCGGACAGTATTCCAAGCTCGACCTTTTTTTCGAACGCAACGGCCGTTATACCGAATTCAAGCACAGCAAAGACAGTCTCTTCATGCCGCGCATTACCACGCAGACCCGCACATTGCCGCAAAACCAGAGCGCGACCAAACGGGCGCTTTTGCACTTCAGCGTTCTTAACGGGACCACCGGGCAGGCAACCTATTATTACTACGATGCGACAAACCAGCAGCAGTCGGTCACTTTCAGCAATGACCAGGAAATCGTGCGCGTTCCCAACGACGTGGAGGTGATCGGCACGGTAAAGGGGCAGACAACGGTGATAACCGACCTCGGTTACTCAATGTACCCGGTCGGTGACCTCAAATACCATGGGTACCAGCCGGACCTGAGCGACATGGAATTGTATAGCAGCAGCGACAACTACGGTCTTGGTAACCTGACTCCCCTGAACAAAGACGTGCTCGCCCTGGTCTCCGGGGCACATATTCACTTCGGATTGAAGACGCATACGTTCAGCATTGTCGATGGAAACGCCACCCTGACTCCAGAAATTCCTCACGGCAATGAGATCCCTGTCATGCTTGTCACCGCACAACTCATCGCCACCGAAGCCGGTTGCGGCGTCCGCTGGGCATCGACGAATGTCAACCAGTACGATTACAAACTCAACGTGATCGGCACACGCGCCATCGATACCTATGAGGAGTCACACAACGCCCAGGGCGGTCCGGGCAACGAGACCTTCAGGTTCTTTTATGACGCGCGTTTCAGGGACGGACTCAAGGCGCCCGGCGTGCCATCGTTGCGGGCGAATGCAGCGTCCGGAGACCTGTTTATCCTGAATACCGACTGGACCGAAGAAAACAAGGTCCTGTAGCCTCAGTTTACGATTTCAAAGGCGACCGTCTTTTCGCCGACCTTTCCGAGGATGTCCTTTGCCCTGATCACCACCGTGTATTTCCCCGCGTCGTTGAACTGCAGGTTCCCGCCGTACTTTGTCTCCTTTTTCCCGTTGATCGAATACCAGATGCCCTCGACCCCGGAGGCGTCGGTGGCGGCAAGGAAGATGGCGGTATTCGTCGGGTACCTGGGCAGTTCTTTTTCGTTCACACCGCCCGCGACGGTCTGGATGCTGAAGGTCTCGACGATTTTCGGAGGGGTGTTGTCAACAACGATGACCACGGCCTGCGTGTCTTCGACATTATTTACT
>JAFGOU010000351.1 GCA_016926315.1 Chitinispirillaceae bacterium | reverse complement strand
ATGCGAGGCTGGCGGAGATGGCCGGTTTTCCTGGCGCGGCACGCGCGGCGGCGTCGGTGATGCGCAAGAATCCCTTTCCGCTGGTAATTCCCTGCCACCGCGTGGTGCGGAGCGACGGGAGCGTGGGGGGATTCATGGGAAAGCGTAAAGGGGCGGCGGTGGCGTTAAAAAAACGGCTGCTCGCAAGGGAACAAAATCTATTTTGCTCGCATGAACCCTGACGCTAAAAAGAACTACATTCTCGACACCACCGTTTTGCTGTACGATCCGCAGGCGATGTTTAAGTTCGCCGATAATCACGTATATATTCCCATAACGGTCATTGAAGACATCGACCATTTCAAGAAGGATGTCAGCGAGACCGGCCGGAATGCGCGCCAGACCTCCCGGTACCTCGACGACCTGCGGAAAAAGGCGTCGGTGGCCAAGGGCGTGCCGCTTGATAGTGGCGGGATGCTGTTCGTCCGCACCGGCGGGCCGGGAATGGTCCAGCGAATTCCCGAGGCTCAGCGCGAGGCGGCGCGCGACAACAGGATCCTTGCATTGTCGCTTGAGGTGAAGCAGCATGCCCAGGGCATCCCGACCATTTTCGTTTCCAAGGACCTCAACCTGCGCATCAAGGCCGACGCGCTCGGTCTCGACGTTGAGGATTATGAGTCCGACAAGGTCGATATCGAGGAGCTGTATACCGGATGCCGCGAATGCACGGTAATGCCGCCGGCGATTCAGGCGTTTCGTGATCGCGGCTTTGTCGCGCTCGAAGAAAAACTGTTGCCCAACCAGTATGTGAAGATGAGCACCGCCGGGGAGGGCGCCCTGTTTGACGTGGGTCGGTTCGATGCCGACAAGCGCGCGGTGGTGCGGCTGCTGTCGGAAAAAGTCAAGGAGGCGTGGCGCATCGTTCCCCACAACCACGAGCAGTTCCTTGCACTTGACGCACTGCTTCACGATGGTATCCAGCTCGTTACCCTGGTTGGCAAGGCCGGCACGGGCAAAACGCTTCTCGCTATTGCCGCAAGCATTTATAAAACGGTGGACGAGAACGTGTACAACAGGGTACTCGTTTCCCGGCCGACGCTTCCCATGGGAAAGGACATCGGCTTTCTGCCAGGCACGGTTGAGGAAAAGCTTACCCCCTGGATGTATCCGATCGCCGACAACGTGGAACTTATCATGCGTAATGACGGCAGAAACCGGGGACATATACGGGGCTTCCGGGAACTCGTGGACATGGGCATTTTGGTCATCGAGCCGCTGACCTACATCAGGGGGCGGTCGATCCATCAGCAGTTCGTGATCATCGACGAGGCGCAGAACCTGACACCTCACGAGATCAAGACCATTATCACGCGCGTGGGAGACGGATCGAAGATCGTTGTTACCGGCGATCCCTACCAGATCGACAATCCGTACGTTGATTCCTCATCCAACGGGCTGACCTATCTGGTGGAGCGGTTCAAGGACCAGTCCATAGCGGCGCATATAACCATGACAAAAGGGGAGCGTTCGAAGCTTTCGGAGCTGGCGGCGAATCTCTTATAGGGGCGGATGAATGGCAAATTACAAGGAGGAGCTGGTAGGCGTTCTCGGCCATCCGGTGAGTGAAAACCCGACCGTGGTGATGCAGGAGGCCGCGTTTGGCCACCTTGACCTGCACTGGCGGTATCTCACCATCGAAGTGCTCCCGGAAAATCTGGGTAAGGCGATTGACGGTCTCCGCGCCATGCAGTTCAAGGGCATCAACCTGACGGTTCCGCACAAGGTTGCGGTCCTTCCGTTTCTGGACGAGATCGCGCCCGACGCTGCCCTGATGGGCGCGGTAAATACGGTCGTGAATGCGGGTGGAAAACTCCGTGGCGAAAATACCGACGGCAAAGGGTTCATGCGGTCGCTAACCCATGACGCCGGATTTGACCCGAAAGGCAAAAGAGCGGTCATACTCGGGGCCGGAGGCGCAGCGCGAAGTATCGCCGTGGAATTGGCGCTCGCAGGTATCGCCGAGATCGTCCTGGTCAACCGTTCCCGTGAGCGCGGCGTTATACTGCGCGACCTTATTACCGGAAAAACCGCGGCCGCGTGTCGTTTTGAGCACTGGCAGGGAACCTTCAATATCCCCGCAGGCATCGACCTGCTTGTCAACGCGACCTCGGTCGGTCTTGCGCCGGGGTCAGATGAAAAACCAGACCTCGATTATGCCACGATCGGTCGCGCCATGGTCGTGTGCGATGTAATACCGGCCCCGGTAACGCCATTCCTTTCCCTGGCGAAAGAACAGGGCGCCCGCACGGTCGATGGCCTCGGCATGCTCGTGTATCAGGGCGCCATCGGGTTCAAGCTCTGGACCGGGCTTGACGCGCCGGTGGCGGTGATGCACGAGGCGCTCAAACAGGCGTTTGGAGCCTGAACAGCGCTGCACTCCCTACCGGTCGCCCATGGCGCCCCTGATCCGTTCGTCCCAGCGGGTACCGATCACCTTCCAGCGGAACAGCTCTTTACTGCAGTAAATCGTGACCGGTTCGTAGGTGTTTTCAGTTCCGACCATGTCGCCTGGCCGGCCCATCCAGGTCCCGGTGATCCAGAGTCCGACCTCCGCCGTCACCGTATCGCCACCCACCTTTATTTCCTGTATTCTGCGGGAGACGCGGATATCCCTGAACTCCCTGAACACGTAGGAAAAATTGCCGCGCATCGTCGGATAGGTAAAGCCGATGTTGTCCTTGTAAAAGGGCGAGATGAGTTTGTCGAGCCTGTCGAGGTCGCTGTTTTCGATCGCTGCAGCGCCGTCGGCGAGCAGCCGCTCTACCGCCTGCTGTTTGTCGGAAACGAGCAGGCGCCACCCCGCAACGAGCGTCACGGCCAGGACGCCGAAGATGATAACGGCCGTTCTTCGTGTCATATCCACACCCCGCGCCGGTTCAGCCGAGAATGTTTTTGACGATCCGGTCGATCGCGGTGTCCAGCTTTTGCTTGTTGACGCCGAAAAAGTAGTGCAGGATTTCGCCGGGCATCACCTCGCCGCCCGAGGCCTTGAGATCGCTGTTCATCGCCCTGATCGCCTGGTTGCCGCCAAGCGCCGGCCAGGGAAAGGACTGGGTGACAAAGCTCAGGACTTTTTTGCCGCTCAGTTTTTTCAGCCAGGTCAGGTATTCGATGATCACCGGCGACGCCCTGAAACCCCATACCGGCCCGCCGAACAGGATCGCTTCGAACGACTCGATCTCCTCCTCGTCGGGCGCGTTACAGATGGTAAAATGGCGGGAGCCCGGACGCGTCATGCCGGTGGTCAGGAGCAGCTTGATATCGACCTCGTGTCCTGATTCCCGGAATTTTTCGGCGATCGCTTTGGCCACGCCGGCGGTATGACCAGACTGTGAATGAACGATGATGCCGATGTGCATGCGGTGTCCTTTCCTGTCGGCGAAGGCGTTACCGCCAATGCCGGTGAGGGGTGGAGCGTCAGGGTAACGCGGTTATGGAATCCTGCGGTATGGTATGTCGTGGCATTAGTTTATCGAAATCAAAGGTGCCGTGTGTCCGGTATTTTGCGAGCGCGGCGGTATCGCCGACCACGGTGAAGGTGAGCGACGAGGGGTCGAGCCAGCGGTTGGTCACCTCCTTGATTTTTTGGCGCGGGATTACCCTGATGGAGTCCGCGTACACCCTGAAGATGTCGGGAGAACGGCCGAAATATTCGTTCCAGGCGTAGGTCGAGACGATATCGTAGGCGGTGCGGAATTGCGACGGCATTTTGTCGATCAGGCTCGCTTTGGCGTTATCGAGCTCGGTTGTGGTGACGCCGGTGGTGCGGATGCTGTCGATGACAGCGAGCGACAATGCCACCGCATGAGGGAAGGATTCGTTTTTCGTAAAGAATTCAATGTTCCATGTTCCAGGATAGGTGTAATTCGATTCGGCGCTTGAATAAATGGAATAGGTGAGCCCGGCGTCGCTGCGGACGATGGTCCCGAGCCGCGAGGTAAACCCGCCGCCGCCGAGAATAAGATTGGCCACCGAGACAGGGTAGTAATCAATATGCGGTCGCTTGAACAGCGGAATGCCGAAACGGACATATACCTGTGAAATCGGCTTGTGTATTACCAGGGCGCGTACCGGAGAAAGCGGTTTGATTTCAGGAAAGCGTATTTCGGCGGTCGTCGAGGTCGGCGGAAAAATTTTTTCCAATCGACCGATCATCGCGGCGCGATCAAAGGTCCCGGCCATGGCGAGAATCATGGCATTCGTTGTTATCGTGCGTTTGTGCAGGTCGACCAGATCGCTCCGCGAAATACGCTTGATCGAGTTCTTCGTCGACAGCTTTGCCGCCGGACCGCCGCTGTACATCGCCTTCTGGAAGGCGATGTCGAGGGTGGGGCCGGGGTTATCGAACCGGTGGCGGACCCCTTCGATATGGATAAGTTTTTCTTTCGCCAGTTTTTTCTCATTAAAGGTGGGATGGAGCAGCATCTCCTGCAGGATAACGAGCGCGGTATCGGTATAGTCGGAAAGAAAGACGGCGGTGAGTTGCAACAGGTCTTCGGAAGCTTTTACGGAAAATCGCATGGCATAGCGGTCCAGGAGCGCATCGAGGGTGTCGGCGTTGAACCGCGAGGTGCCGCCGGTGCGCATGAGATTCGCCATCAGCGCGGTCGCACCCTCTTTTTCCGCGGGATCGAGCAGTGTGCCGCAGCGGACATAGACGGTCAGCCTGACGAGCGGGAGGGTTGAATCGGAGGCGATATAGGCGCGCAAACCGTTTTTCAGTTCGACACGGTAGGGTGTCCCGAGGGGAACGCTCCAGCGCAGCGAGTCGTAAACGATTTTCTCCGGGTGCGGCGGGACGGCCTTTTGAGTGGCTCCCGCGCATGGCGCGATGACGGTCAGAAAGAGCAGGGCTGAAGCGGCAAGAATTGAACGCATGGTAGGATCGTCTATTCTAGTAACGGGTGTTTTTTTGTTCCGGTAGTTTTTTCTGCACCGGTGTTGTCGTGTCCTGCAACAGCAGACCGATGGTCATTTTTTTTGGATTGAGATATTTTTTTACAATTACGGGAATCGTAGCAGGGTGTAGTGCCGCGATACGCTCAGGATAGTCGAGCATGTCCTTCCAGCCGCCAAGGCGTTCGAACCAGGCCAGCCGGTCCGACAACCCTTCGAGACTGGTGAGGTCGGTGACAAACGACATCCTGATCTCGTTCTTCACCCGCTCCATTTCAGAGGCGGAAGGGGGGTATTGCGCGGCCTTTGCGATCTCCTCGCGGATTATTGTTTCGACCCGGGCCGGGTCCGCGTCGTTTTTAAGCTGGGCCCACACCGAAAAATAGCTGTCGAAGAGCTGTATCCCGTTATGCGCACCCACGCTCGTGCAGAGGCCCTCTTTTTCCACCAGGCGGCGGTGGAGCCTGCCGCTGCGGCCCGACAGCACTTCATTGACGATTTCGAGGGCATATAATGCTTCATGAGGATACCCGGGAGTATGAAACAGCATATCGATCCTTGGAGCGGCCTCGTCGCGGACCGTAAACCTTGTTTCGCCGATCGGCGGCGGCTCGCGGGTGACCACCTCCTGTTTTGGCGGTACGGCCCTTGGAATGTGGGCGAAATACCGTTCGATCCCTTTTTTTGCGCCGGCAGGAGTAATGTTTCCGACCAGTACGATAAGCGCGTTGTCCGGCGTGTAAAAGGAGTTGATATGGCGTTGCAACTTCTCCGGCGTGTAGGCGGCAATGTCCGAAGCCCAGCCGATGGTCGGGTTGCGGTAGGGGCTGGCCATAAAAAACAGCGCGTTCAGCCGCTCCCAGTAACGGCCGATCGGTTTATTGTCGTAACGCATGCGCCGCTCCTCCATGACCACATCGCGTTCGCTCACGAATTCACGCAGTACCGGGTTGCGCATCCGGTCTGATTCGATCCAGAAGAACAGTTCCACCTTGTTTTTAGGAAGCGTGACGATGTAGGCGGTCATGTCGTCGGCGGTCCAGGCGTTGAGGT
>JAFGOU010000350.1 GCA_016926315.1 Chitinispirillaceae bacterium | reverse complement strand
TGGGCGCGCTTGATTTTGCCGGCGGCACCGTGGTGCATATCTCCTCGGGCATATCGGCGCTGGTCTGCGCCCTGGTGCTCGGCAAAAGGAGGAACCTCGGCGATGGCACCACTCCTCCGCACAACATGGTGCTTACCATGCTCGGCGCGGCCCTGCTCTGGTTCGGCTGGTTCGGATTCAATGCGGGAAGCGCTCTTTCGCCAAACGAAATCGCGGTCAACGCGTTCGCGACCACCAACACCGCGACCGCGGCAGCGGCGCTCACCTGGCTCGTTCTTGAATGGATCATCTCCGGCAAGCCCACCGCGCTCGGCGCAGCCACCGGCGCAGTGGCCGGCCTCGTGGCCATAACCCCGGCATGCGGGTTTGTCTCGCCGCTCTCCGCGATTCTTATCGGTCTTTTGGCCGGGGGTATCTGCTTTGTCGCGGTAACGGTCATCAAGCATAAACTCCGGTACGACGACAGCCTCGACGCGTTCGGCGTCCATGGCATCGGCGGAATCGTGGGAGCGCTTGCCACCGGTCTGTTCGCCAGCAAGCTGGTCAACGACGGCGGCAACGACGGTCTGTTTTTCGGCAATCCGGCGCTTCTCGGCACGCAGGCCATTGCGGTCGGCGCGGCGATCGTCTTCGCGGGAGTCATGACCTTTATCCTGCTCAAAGTCATCAACGCGGTCCTCGGGCTCCGGGTAAGCGAAGAGGACGAAATCATCGGACTCGACAACACCCAACACAAGGAGAGCGCGTATACGCTGCTCGACTGAAAAACAGGTTGGAGAGTTAACGAGTTAATGAGTTGGAGCGTTAACTCTCTAACCCTTTAACTCTTCAACTCTCTAACCCTCTTTTGAAATGGAGCCAATTATGAAACTCGTCATTGCGATCATCCAACCCCACAAACTCGACGCAGTCATGAAAGCGCTCGACGAAAAAGAAATCTACCTGAAAACCGTCAGCCAGGTGCTCGGCTGCGGCCGCCAGAAAGGGGTCAGCGAAATCTATCGCGGCGCGCGCGAGGCAGGTAATCTGATCAAAAAGGTCAGGCTTGAAATCGCGGTCAATGAAGCATACCTGGAGGCGACGCTTGAGGCAATCTCCATCGCCGCTAAAAGCGGCCACGTGGGCGACGGAAAAATCTTCGTCATCGACCTCGCCGAATGCGTCCGGATCAGGACCGGAGAACGGGGAGGTGTGGCGATAGGGTGATACGATTGTAGATTGTAGATTGCGGAGTACAGATTGAAAAACCAAAACAGAAACATGCGATGGCGGGACATGGATGCGGTTCGTGAAACGCTATAAACAGGTGTACGGAATGTGGATTGAAAGTCAACAACAACCACCGAGGAGGAGGTCATGAGAAAATCTTTACTTTTACTCCATGCGGGAATCGTCGTTCTGACCTTAGCGGGCGGCTCTTTTGCCGGCTCATGGGCGCTTTTCGGCAGTTTTGCCGCCATCGGCTCAACGACAGGACCCACCGGCGGCGTCCGCTACAGCCTGAACAGCGATATCTGTATCGATGTCGGCGCAGGAGCGCGATTAGGATACAACGATTCGACGCAAAACAACTTTTCGTTCTATGCCGATGCGTTTTTTGTCGGACAGACCATGGGGGTGTTTGCGTCGGCGGTCAAAGATGGCGTGGGCGATGTTGTCCCGACCTTCGGTGTCGCATACTGTATCGAACGTTCCATAACCGACAAAATCATGCTCGGTTGCTCACCGGTCATAGCTTCCTATACGCTGTCGGAGGGCAACGGGATAGACATCATACCCGGGGTAAATGTCTATACGGTCATAAGCTTTTAAAGAAAAGGTCACCTGAGCGACGGCGGTTCAAGAACCGCCGTCTCCTTGCTTCAAACACCATTGGCAAGCCAGATGATACTTTTTTCGTACCTGTTTCCGAATGCCATTACGTTTTCGTATCATTACCCTTCGTATATATCACGTATTTCACCTTTTTGACCGGCACGCTTTTTGAATTATATGGTTCTCCAAAAATTGCTCGGTTGTCATGAGGAATTTTAAATGGTGCCCTATAATAGCAAAACGGAAAATCACTGACATCGGTTTTCCTGTTTTTTATCCGTCACCAGTACGGCCTGACGTACACCTGTAACAAAAGGATTACCATGATCAACGGCAGCGATACCGCTTTTGTGCTGATATCAACCGCGCTTGTCATGCTCATGACCGCCCCCGGACTTGCCTTTTTTTACGGCGGTCTGGTACGGCGCAAAAACGTTCTCTCCACCATGATGCAGTCTTTTTTCCTGCTCTGCATGTTAAGTCTCCAATGGGTCCTTTGGGGATACAGCCTCTCCTTCGGTCCGGATATCGGCGGCGTTATAGGATCTCTCTCATGGTTCGGCTTAAACGAAGTCGGCATGGCGCCCAACCCGGATTATGCCGGAACCATCCCGCATACGCTGTTTGTCGCTTTCCAGATGATGTTCGCGGTGATAACGCCTGCTCTCATCACCGGCGCCTTCGCTGAACGGATGAAGTTCAGTGCATTCGCCCTGTTCAGCCTGCTGTGGGCAACCCTTGTATATGATCCTGTCTGCCACTGGGTCTGGGGTTCCGGCGGGTGGTTGAAGGAGCTCGGGGTGCTTGATTTCGCGGGCGGTATCGTGGTTCACATCTCCTCCGGCATCTCGGCGCTGGTATGCGCCATAATACTCGGCAAACGCCGCGGTTTCCCGCTCGAACCGATTCCGCCCCATAACATGACCTATACCCTGCTCGGCGCAAGCCTGCTCTGGTTCGGCTGGTTCGGATTCAACGCAGGCAGCGCGCTCGGCGCGAATGAACTTGCGGTCTCCGCGTTCCTGACCACCAATACTGCGGCCGCGGCAGCCGCTCTCACCTGGATGGCGATCGAATGGATCAGCGCTGGAAAGCCAACGGTACTCGGGGGCGCCACCGGCGCAGTAGCCGGGCTCGCGACCATCACCGGAGCAGCCGGATTCGTATCGGTGACTTCGGCCATTTTCATCGGTATCGCGGCAGGGGCTATCTGCTACGCACTGGTCGTGGTGATCAAGCAGAAATTCGCCTACGACGACAGTCTCGACGCGTTCGGCGTCCACGGCATCGGTGGGATCATCGGCGTTCTTGCCACCGGGCTGCTCGCCTCAAAAGCGATCAATCCAGCGGGCAACGACGGCCTTTTTTTCGGCAACGCATCGTTCTTCGGCATGCAAGCGCTCGCGGTCGGGGTTATCGTGCTCTTCTCCATCGTCATGACCTTCACGCTGCTGAAACTGACCGACCTTCTTGTCGGCCTGCGGGTCCAGGACGAAGAAGAGGTGATCGGCCTGGACCATACCCAGCATAAAGAGAGCGCCTATACGCTCCTGGAATAGTGGCAACGAACCAAGGGGCGTACAATGAACCTCGTCATTCCATCATCCAACCCCGCAAAATCGACACGGTCAGGAAAGCGCTCGACAAAGGGGGGTTTTACCATAAAACCGTGAACAATGTGCCCGGCTGCGGCAGGCGGAAAGGGGTCAGCGGTGAAACAACGCGCTATAGCGTAAATTGTTTGGTCTTTTTTTCAATCTACACTCCGCAATCATCATTCTACAATTCTTCAAAATCCTTCCCCCATGGTCCAGAGCGTATACCCTGCGGTGCGCAGATCTACCCTTGCTCCCTGTTCGGTTTCGCTCCATGTATAGGAAAACTTCGTCCGGGAAAACCCCATCGGGGTCCGGTAGGCATAAATCTGCTTCTCAAGCGGCCATTTCCCAAGACGTCGGACAAGGGACAGTTCACGAGCAGGTTTCCGGATATAAAAAAGATCCCGGTCTTTGACCGCATACCGCATATCGCCAAGCGCATAGGAGGTGACGGCTCCGGGATTCCATAATTTCCAGGCATTGCCCGGACCGGCATAGAGCCAGTGAAAATGAACGCTTCCATATATAAGAACGCCTATGAAAACCATCCACACGACCACTATTCGTTTTTTGATTTTCAGAATGTTCCAGAAAAAATCAGCAAAAATAAAATTAACGAGCAGCATCTGGCCGGTATCGATGATTTCATTCCAGAAGGATACGTGAAAAAGGTTGAGAAAAAATGCAACGGCAAGAACGGCCGCATACGTATAATAACGAGCTGTCTTGAGCGGAAGAAAACGGTTAACGAGAAAACTTATCGGGATGATCAACAACGGTGCAGACCAGAGCAGGATATGTTCGACCATAACACCAGGATACTCCTTAAGCACTGACGGACGAATGAAAACAAAATACAATACCGCATGAATCTCAAACCAGACAAACGGCGAAGCGCCAGCGCTGCGGAGCGAAAAAGGTGTTTTAGGACAAGCCGCTAGCGCCGCCGCCATTTCTTTTGTTGCTTGGGGTGGTGCTTTAAT
>JAFGOU010000349.1 GCA_016926315.1 Chitinispirillaceae bacterium | reverse complement strand
CCCTTGACCTGACAACCGGCGCTGCAAATCTCTCCGTTACGGTAACGGGAGAGGCGGGATTCGACATGCATCTGTTCCTTGGAAAAGACACGTTCGCCGTTGCAGGAACCGCGGCCTATGCGGACACGGCTAGCGGCTCCGCGAAGGTTCTTTCCGTTCCATCGGTTCCGGCCGGACGATGGTATGCCGGCGTTAAATGCGCAACGACGGTGACATCGCAGAAGCTGACCGTCGGCGCTGAAAGCTATTACCAGTATTCAGGCAAACGTGAAGTGTTGAACGGGGTAGCCTATTCAATCAAGGCAACGTGGGAAGCGACAGGTATCGGACGCGTCAACCATACCGTAACCCCCGACCATTTCAGTGTTGATTACCATGGATCGGATGTTTTTTTTCGGTTTCCAAAAGGAATGCAGGGAAGGTTGAAGATTTACGATCTCAAGGGCAGGTTGTGCCGGGATGCGGCGGTGGCACAGGACGTTTACACATGGAAACCGACGAATTCGGGCATGTATATTGCCCGGCTGGAAACCGGAAATAACAGGATGACCAAACGCCTGAATTTCTCGCGATGAAGTCTGGCAACGGGGAGCGCCGGCGTGCGGGCCGGCATGGCGAACGCGTCGATGAGGCGACCTTTGCCGGTTGAAAATATAGACTTGCGGACAGACCGCAGCGTATCTTACGTATGGAAAAACCCTTTGGAAAAAAATACCGATCCGGACAACCAGCGTGCAAGTGACGGTTCATGGAATGTTTCCCCGTGAAGAGATCATGAAAAGTGCGGAGGTCAGCGGCGGAGGAAGGGCGGTGTGGTATCTGAACGACCGCCTCGCCGCGCTCGCCATTTTTCTTGCCGCCGCCATGCTGCTTTTCCCGGGGTTAGGGGATCGCTGCCTGTGGCAGGACGAGGCCGAGACCGCGCTTGTCGCAAAAAATATCCTGAGAACCGGCCTGCCTCTCGCCTGGGATGGCAGGCAGCTCGTAACCCAGGACAACGGACGGGAGCTCTCGAACCAGCTGGTATGGGGGTGGACGCCCTGGCTCCAGCATTATACCGCCGCGTTCGGGATGGCGATCTTTGGCGTGAATTCGTTCGGCGCCCGCTGGCCCTTTGCTCTTCTAGGGTGTCTCTCCTTTCCGTTTTTTTTCCTGCTTGTTCGCGGGATGACCAAAGACCGGTTCCTGGCATTCGCGGCCGTTGTCGTGCTGCTGACCTCGGTTCAGTACCTGCTGCTTTTAAGGCAATGCCGGTATTACGCGCTGCTCCCGGTACTGTTTTTCCTCTGCCTGTGGGCGTATCGACATCTTCCGTCAAAGCGCGGCGTGGCGTTTCTCTCGCTCGGTTTCGTCCTTTTATTTTACAGCAACTATATCTCATGCGCCATTGCTGCAACGGGGTTCCTGCTTCACGCGGCGCTTTTCCGGAGACGTGAGGGGATCTGGAAACAGTGTGCCGTCGTGGTCCTGATCGTCGGCGCCGGCGCCCTGCCGTGGATTTTCGTCACCGGATTTCTCGACCGGGCTTCGCCATCGGGCAATTTCCGGGTATATGCGCTCGGCACCTTGATCATGGCTGATCGATACGTGTGCCCTGCCGTCATTCTCGCTGGCCTGGGAGCCGCCTATGTGCGAAAGAGGCTCAAACCGGACGGGATACCGGGGCTGGCTGTTTGCATGCTCATTCCCCTGTTTTTCTTTCTTCCCGCGATGGTTTGGCCGAATCCGCGCTATATCGCGTTTCTCCTCCCTGTGGGCGCGCTGGTTGCGGCAAAAGCGATACGAGAGGTGCATGCGTGGAAACCGTGGCTCGGCCTGCTTCTTGCTGCCGTGCTGATTGTTTCCAATGTACCGGTGATTCCCTTGCCGCTGCTCATTCCATCGAGCGTGGGGCGGGAGATGCTTTCCGGAGACTTCGCGACGGGAGCGGACGCTTTCCGGGCCGGCCTGTTCAAGTCCGAGCTGTGGGGATATGCGTTCGAGCTCGCCCATGCGACCCGTGGTCCGGACGAGGAACTCGTTTCATTCGTCAATACCAACACCGCCCCTGACGATCTGATCGGCATCAGCAACGACTGGTTTCCCGTGATGTTTCATACCGGCCGGAGGATCGCCGGCATCACTGCTCCCGAAAAGGCGATGCGGCCCGGATGGGACACGCTGCCGCGATACCTTTTTGACGTGCGGCAAGCGCAGTGGCTGATTCTCAGGCCGCAGAGCCCGCTGGGTCCTGATTCGGAGGAGCGACGGAACCTGCTCTGGGCGCTGCAGCAATCCGGGGCACGGGTTGAGAAGGCCATCCATCTCGCCGTCAACGATGTCCGGTGGATCAACCGTCCCCTTCTTTCGAAACACCTGTTTCGCATGCCCGACAGCCTGCCCACGGGGAGAGGCATAGACATCTTCCGCCTGACTCGTCTTCCGATAAAAAGCGATGGTGAGCCATGATACGTTCCGGCTGCGACAAAAAACGGGAAAAATTCTCCAGAGGCGCACCACCAGCCGTTAACCGGGGTTCTGCCGTATGAACGGGCATCCCGGATCCGCCTCTCCGCATATATCGGTTGTAAAGATCGCGTTGGGTAAGGAGCTGGTCAGTCAAAAGCAGCTTGATGAGTGTGAAATGCTGGTCATGAAAAGCAAGATGATCGGTCTTGATACGACGATTGAAGAGGTCATGGTTAAACAGGGGATACTATCGGCAGGGCAGCTGGAGGAACTGTCGGAAATGGTCCGGATGGCCGGGGACGGCACGTATTTCGGCAACTATTGTCTCGGCAGGCTGATCGGTGAGGGAGGCATGGGCAAGGTATACGAAGCCGTCCATGGATTCATGGGAAGGACCGTTGCGATCAAGGTCATTCATTCGACTTTCTCCAATGACAAAACAAAAATCGACCGTTTCCTTCAGGAAATACGCGCTCTTGCCAAGCTCGACCACCCGAATATCGTGACCATATACGATGCCGGAAGGGTCAATCGGAATTACTATTTAACCATGGAGCTTCTCCCGGGCCCGTCGTTGAAGGCATATGTCGATTCCAGGAAGAAGGGGCGGTTGAGCGAAAAAGAGGCGCTGAGGGTAATCCTCGCAACCGCACAGGCACTGGGCCATGCCCACGCAAAAAACATTATCCATCGGGACGTCAAACCGGAAAACATCATTTTTGACGGCAAGGGTGCGCCTAAGCTCACCGATTTCGGCCTGGTGATGCATCATGACGTCGATCATATGACGCTTACTCAGGAAGGACACTGGGTCGGCTCGTATTACTACACGTCACCGGAGCAGGTTGAAGGAAGGCGGGATGTCGACGGGAGAAGCGACATTTACTCCCTGGGTGCGACCCTCTACTATGCGCTCACCGGTCGAACCGTCTATGCCGGCAACTCTCCCAATGAGATCATGACAAAACATCTTGTCGGAAATTTTGTTTCACCGCGGAGATATTGTCCGTACCTGTCCGACAGGACGGTTATGCTTGTCCATAAAATGCTGGCGATCAAACGGGAGAAAAGATTCCAGTCAATGGAGGCGGTCGTTTCCGCGATTGCCAAAAAGTCCCTTGCGTTGAAATGTTTCTGGATTATTTTTTCGATTCTTGCGGGTATCGGCCTGGTCGGTGCCGGCATGTTTCTGGAGCGTTTTTATAATGTTTTATTGCGGTTGCTGCAGTAATGCTGTCAGTGCGCGGCACCGGACGCTTTCAATGGGTTGCAGCCGATACGTTTCTCACTCGATGGTTTTTAACAGATACCCTGCCATGGTGATCGCCGCATAAATACCAAGCAGCACGAAAGCGAACGTGCGATGCATGTGCGTCCGCGACACGAGAGCGCCGATGCGGAACGTCAGCAATATCGCGATCATTGCCGGAAAATAAAAAATGAAAAACGAGGGAGGCACGTGCAGACCGCCACGGGTAACCGCAATTGCCGAGCCGCTGACAAAGAGAATGTTGAGTATGTCGGCTCCGATAATGTTCCCCACGGCCAGCTCGCCGTGACCTTTGCGTGCCGAGGTGATGGCGGTCATAAGTTCGGGGAGCGAGGTGCCGAAGGCCACGATCGTTGCCCCGATAACGCTCTGGGGTATGTGCAGGCGCATGGCTGTTTCGGCGACAGCGGGAATGAGCATTTTCGAAGAGAGGATAACAAGGGCAATGCCAGCCGTTAGTTTGAGGAGCGTGATGCCGGTGCCGGCCCTGCCGATATCGGGACTCATCTCCTTTTCCAGCGGAGATTCCTTGCCGCCTTTTCCCACCTGGCGGATGGACGTCAGGATATAGGCTGATAGAAGCCCCAGAAACAGGATGCCCACCCACCGGGAAAGATGTCCGCCCGAGGTAAACGCTGACAAGGGGGAGCGGTATGGTATGCTCAACAACACGATTATTACTCCCGCACCCACCTGTATCCATCCCTGCCGGTTGATGATCGCGCGAGGCAGGGGCAACGGCGCGATGAGGGCCGCAATGCCGAGAATGAGTCCGGTGTCGCAAATGACCGAACCGACCGCGTTTCCCAGGGCAAGCCCCGGTTTTCCCTGGAGAGCCGCCACCACCGAAACCGCGGTTTCGGGGATGGTGGTGCCGATGCTTACGATGGTCGCTCCGATGAGCATTTTTGGAACACCCCAGCACAGTGACAGCGAAACGGCCTCATCAACGAGAAGGTCCGCCCCTTTCGTCAGGATAAAAAGCATCACGGCAATAACGACCAGCAGCAGTGCCAGATGAGATTCCGCCATGAGCGATGTTATCAGCGCTTCCATAAAACCGTCTCGTTCCTTATTGCCGCGTTGATACGAAAAATCCTATAAAATACATTGAGCGGGGCAAAATAAGTATTTCAAGGCTCACCGAAAAGAGCGTGTATGCATTGGAATCAAACAGATCCGGCGCATTCCCGGACGGACACTATATACAAAATCGGCACCGGAATACTATAATTCCCTACATGAAGGCATCATCAGTACAGGACATGCCCCAACCTGAATAAACCATTGAAAAGGAGCTGGTATGCATGATCGCCAAAAGTACCGTGCGGTTTTGATTCCCGCCCTGGCATTGATTTCGCTTTTAACCTGCGAAAATCCCTCTACCGTCCCGGACACCCTTCCTGACGGAGCGACCCGGAATGGCAACTATATCATCATGACGCCCTATGCCGGAAGCGCCGTTAAAACCGACTCCACCGTTGCGATCACCTGGAACTGGACCGTTAATGTCACTGATCCGAATGTGAGGATCTCTCTTTTCCGGAACGACACGTTCCTGCTCGTCATTTCCTCTTCAACGTTGAATGATGGTACCCATCCCTACCTGTTCGCCTCTCCTCTTCCGGGAGATCGTTACCGCATTAAAATATCGAACGTTACCGATACGACCAAGTATGACTTTGGAGGGTATTTTACCGTTAAAAACCGTTATTTTGGAACGATCACCATTACCTCGCCTGTTGATACGACCTCGGCGCGGATCGGTTACGCTGTTCCGGTCCGCTGGGCAACCACGGATTCCATAGGGCCTACAGTCTCCATTCAACTTTACAGCGATACGGTGGCTACTGCGTACTCCTACACCGCAACGACGTCGTTGAATTTTTACAGTTTTCCGCTGCCGGCCGCCCTTATTGCCGGACCGAATTTTCGTTTTAAAGTGTGGAGCTATTATAACGCCACGATATACGATTTCAGCGATTACTTTACCATCACCTCCCGCTACTTCGGTACGATTACGGTCACCGCGCCGGTGGACACCACCAGGGCGTTGCTGGGATCTTCTCTTCCGGTCCGCTGGACGGCCACCGATTCCGTAGGGACAACGGTAACCATTCAGCTTTTTAACGATACGATCCCTGTCGGAAGCGCCAGCAGCGCGACCACATCGTCAGGCGCCTACTCCTTTACCCTTCCCGCCTCACTCGTACCCGGTAACAGATATCGCATAAAAGTAACGAGCTATTACGATGCCGGAATTTATGGGTACAGCCCCCATTTCACCGTAACGTCGCAGTATGACGGCGGGTATACCATAACCGCGCCGGCATCGGAAGCGACATGGGCTGCGGGCTCCTCCTATTCGATCCAATGGACCACGACCGGATCGCCCGGATCGCTTGTCAAGATCGCCCTGTTCAGGGACGAGGATTCGACCGCCTTGATCACCTCGTCCGCTTCAAATACCGGAACGCGCCTATGGACGATTCCGGCGGGAACCCTCACCTCCGACCGGTACCGGATAAAGGTATCCAGCTATTACGACCCGACCATTTACGCCTTCAGCGGTTACTTCACGATATCCGGCGTGCAGGGCGACCAGTACGAGGACGACAACTCCAGGGCAAAAGCCTCTACCATTACCCCGGGCACGACGCAGAACCATACGCTTACGTTTAACGACACCGATTTCGTGGCGATGAGCCTTGACAGTGGAAAGACCTATCATTTCAGCACCAGGGGCGCGGCCTACACCTACAATTACCTTTACTCAAGCGCCGATTCCATTTCCGCCGTTACCTCGTACTCTTCATACGGCGGAACAGGCACCCTGCGCTGGACCTGCCCGCGCTCCGGTACGTATTATAACCGTATCACCCCGTATTCCTCGTCGTACGCCGGAGACTATACCTTGTCCCTCACCGAATTCGACAGCCTGACCTCGGCAAAATTCATCACCCCGGATTCGGCAACGACCTGGGCGGCCGGATCCTCGTATTCCGTGACCTGGACGCCGGATCCCGCGTTGTTCGGAACGTCGGTGTACCTTTATTTGTGGGACGAACAGCGCCGGGTGGTTTTAAACTCCACGACCAGTCCAAATGATGGCTCATGCGAGGTGTTCATTACCGCTGGTCTGATTACGGGAGCTTTTTACCGGATAAAAATGGCCAACTATTCCAGCAGCACCATTTTCGGTTACAGCCAGAAATTCACCGTAAGCGGGATCACTCCGGACGGTTTTGAGCCGGACAACAACCGTGCCGGTGCATCGACAATCACGCTAGGCTCGTCCCAGAACCATACGCTTTCTCTTGGCGATACCGATTTCGTGGCGCTAAACCTTGACAGTGGAAAAACGTACATTTTCAGCAACAAGGGAACAGCATACGCTTACAGCTATATTTATTCCAGCCAAGATTCTCTTTCGTATCTAATATCCTTCTCTTCCTATGGCGGAAACGGGTCGTTGCGCTGGATATGCCCCCGCACCGGGAAATACTATAACCGGATTACGTTATATTCTGCCGCCTATACCGGGGTGTATACCTTTTCCTTTACGCTGTTCGACAGCCTTACGTCGGGGCGGTTCATCGCGCCGGATTCAAATACGGTTTGGACGACCGGTACCACCTATCCCATAACCTGGACACCGGATTCAGCCAATTTTGGGAACACCGTCACGCTCCATCTTTGGGACGAAACAGTGCGAAAACTTTGGAATATTGTTGCCAGTTGTGCGAATGGAGGCGCCTACTCGTATATGGTTCCTGCTGGACTGGCCACGGGGAGCACCTACCGTATCAAGATGGCAAACTCTTCCAGCCCGGCAATAACGGCCTATAGCAAACGATTCACCATTAACGGAATGACGCCTGACGGTTTTGAGCCGGATAACCATCGGGCCAGCGCGTCGACGCTCATACTCGGGTCGCCGCAGAGCCACACGATCACCCTTGGCGACACCGATTTCGTTGCCCTCAATCTCGACAGCGGTAAGGCCTACTCGTTCACCACTGCCGGAACCGCCTATACGTACAATTATCTCTATTCGAGCCTGGATTCCGTCACCGCAATAACCTCTTACTCATCATTCAGCGGGAGCGGATCGGTGCGCTGGACGTGTACCCGGACCGGAAAATATTACCACCGGATCACGCCCTATTCGACCTCCTATCTCGGGGCATATTCGTTCAATGCGATGGAATTCGACAGCATCACCGTTGCCAAATTCATTACCCCTGATTCGACCACCACGTGGGCTGCAGGTTCCGCCTATGCCGTGACCTGGACCCCGGATGCCGCATTTTTTGGATCCACGGTGTACCTCTACCTGTGGGATGAAAAGCGCCGCACGCTCGTGAGCTCCACCTCCAGCACGAACGGGGGAGCCTGCTCGTTCACCCTGCCGGCAGGCCTGGAATCCGGGAAATACTACCGCATGAAAATGGTCAATTATTCCGTCATCGCCAATTACGGTTACAGCCAGCTGTTTAACGTCAGTGGTATGGCGCCGGACGCGTTTGAGCCGGATGATTCGGCCAGCATGGCCAAAACCATACCGACCGACAGCACGGTACAGACGCGGTCATTGACTCGGAGTGATATCGACTGGGTGTCGTTCACCTCGACCCTTTCGCACCTCTACGTGGTCAATGTCGCATGTTCGTCCGCCACCACCATGCGGTTCTTTGCATCGAACGCAAACCTCGTCACGCCGACGCAGACCGCGAGCGGGAACCTTGCCAGCAACGCCAGGATAAGCTGGTTTTGCTCCGCCGGCAGCACATCGTATTTTTCCGTTCAAGGGACCGCAGGCAATTACCGGGCATGGGTGAAGGCATACGATTCTTCAGCCTATCGGTTCACGGTCTCTTCGCCTGCTGCCGGCGCCAGCATGGCGGCCGGCTCAAACCTCGCCATTGCATGGAGCGCCGGAGTAGCGATGGGAGGAACGGTCGATATTTTCCTTTATAACAGCGCCGATGTTCCCCAGACAATCGCGGCCAACGTCACCAATTCAGGAACCTACAGCTGGACCATACCGGCCAGCATTGCAGGCGGCTCCGGGTATTACGTTAAAGTGGCATTGCGCAGCTCATCCGAAGTTTTCGGCCTGAGCGGAACTTTTACCGTAACAAATTTCTGACCCAGGCCGGGAGTTCTGGGATGGAACGGAACGGAACGGAACGGAACGATCACTCACCTTTAATGAAAGGATCAGCATGAAACCAAAACAGTCGGTGGCAGCCGTGGCGCTTGTGTGCGCCGGAATGTTTTTCCTTGCACAGGCCCAGAATGCCCGGATAGACGCCCTGGGCGGCGCCTTTATCGTGCCGGATTTCAGCAGGACGCTCTATAACCCGGCGATAATGAACGATTACAAGAACCATGCGGAGATAACGTTCAATGCCGGCGCCATCATGGGAACAAAATCGTCCGGAAGCGTTTTTTCATTCGGCGCAATGATGAATCGCGGGCTGATGCTCAGGTATTTTTATTCGGGAGCCGGGGCGGAACTTAATTATCCTCCCTATATAGTCACTCCGGCCGCCGGCATACCGGGAGCGGCGAATATGCAGTACTTTCCCCACCTTCTGTGGGGTATCGATCTGGCTACCGTCCAGATCGGTTTTGATGCATTTCTTGAATGGGACCGCGTAACCTACCATTCCACGATCGAGGTGCCGGGGGCGTTTCAGCAGATTGACGAAGAGTTGACCATCTCTCATCCCGGTCTCATGGCAGGCTTTACATTCAACCTGAATTCCTTGACGATCCTGTTCCATATGGGCGGGGGAATGCCGAGGGCGACGGGGACCGTTGAAAGGACCAATATCGCCCCCATCGGCATTGCAAAAATTGAAACGGAATCGGGTCTTTTCGCGCGGGGCGGGCTGGAGATAACCGCCAGCGTGAATCAGACGGATTTTGTCTTCGGCGCGGATGGCCGCTATGAACAGTTTCAGTTTTCCCAGTTGGCTCCGCTTGCCGGCGCGCAAAAGGACCGCAGCAACAAGATCGACGATAAAACCGCCACCCCCTACCTGGGAGTCATGACCCGCCTGGCGAACGACTTTCTGTTCGTTGCCATGGGACGGTCGGCAATCGATATCCTGACAAGCGAGAACGATGCCGGAACGGCTTCAACGACACTGTATGAACTCCGTCATGCCCTGATCGGGGGGGGTGAAAAGCAGTTTAAGAAGCCCTGGAAGTTCGATTCACTCGCCCTTCGGG
>JAFGOU010000348.1 GCA_016926315.1 Chitinispirillaceae bacterium | reverse complement strand
CGCTCATGGAGGACTGGGGCCGGGGTATCTACACCGGCGTATATGTGGGCGCCTCTTCCTCCATCCCCAATACGAACGGCATGCGCAACGACGTAATCGCCGCCTTCAGGGAGGCGGGGGTCACCTGTCTTGACTGGCCGGGCGGCTGTTATGCCGAGCGGTACGACTGGCGCGATGGCATCGGACCCAAGACGAGTCGTCCGGGCGGCGACATGACCAACGGCCTCGGCACGGCCGAGTATTTTCAGTTATGCAGCCTTGTCAATTCAGTTCCCTACATCACCGCGAACATCACCTCCGAAACGCCGGCGGTCATGACCGCGTGGCTCAACCACATCGATTCCCTGTACCCGAACAAGATCAGATACTGGAAAATGGGAAACGAGATCTGGGGAGGGTGCGGAGTGACCAATAACGTGACCTATTATATCAACCGGTACAATCAGTACAAGGTTGCGATACCATCGAAGTTTTCAGGAAAGCTTTACCGCATTGCGGACGGCGGCTCGGGCAACGGCCTCTCTTTCACATGGCTGGATTCGGTGATGCGCAGGGAGATGGGGAGCGTTGAGGGCGTGACGTTCCATTATTACTCCGGGCTCAACAACAGCGGCCCGTCATTCAATTTTACCGAGGCCGAGTATTACAGCAGGCTGCGGCTGGCCTGGGCCATGAACAACCACATGAACACCTGCGAGACCATCATGAACCGGTACGATCCCGATCGCACCGTCGGCCTTCTGGTCGACGAGTGGGGCGCCTGGTACACCGGGATCCCGGGTATGGGGAGTTGCTACCAGCAGAACACCTGCCGCGATGCGGTGATCGCCTCGCTCCATCTCAACATTTTCAACAATCGTTGCCGTCGCGTAACGATGGCGCTGGTCGCCCAGCCGGTGAACGTGATCCAGTCGCTGCTCCTGACAAAAAATCCGCCGACCACGGACATGATCAAGACCCCGACTTTTTACGTTTTCAAGATGTACAAGGTGCACCAGAACGCGAAAATGGTGCCGGCGACCCTGGTCACGGCGAACAATCAGGAGGTACCACTGGTGAACGCTTCCGCGTCCGTCGACAACACAAGGAAGCTCCATATCAGCCTGTGCAACACCCATGTTTCGGCCGCGCAGAGCGTTGTGGTAACGCTCGTCAACTCCCCGGGCTACGCCACCTGTACCGGAACGGTCATCAACGGTCCGGCGTACAACAGTTACAACGATTACAACGGCGTCGAGCCGGTGAATATCAAAACATTCGCGGCCACGAATTTTTCCCTGAGCGGCTCGACGCTGACGGTTTCGCTTCCCGCGCACAGCGTGGTGACCCTTGAATTGACTCCGGGGACGGGCATGAAGCGCGGGGCCCCGCAAGGCAGCGGGACCTGGTCGGTCATGCCGGTTTCAGGGGGCGCGATCAGCGTGCGCGGAGCGGTTTCGCGCGCCATTCCGGTGTCACTGTCGCTCCTCTCCCTTGACGGAAGAATGGTGATCGCCCCTGCGGTCATGACCATGGAGCCGGGTCAGGACCGTCTTGTCTGGCGGCCGAACAGCGGCGTACCGGGCGGAACGTATGTCGTAACGCTTATGGCAGGAACGCAGGTGGTCACGCAGCGGTTGCGGGTGGTACGATGAACGGATTTTTCAAGCGCGACGGACGGTTGTGGTGAAAACAGGGCGGCGCAGGCATCCCGTCCGAATCGTGCTCTGGTGCGCGGTGCCATTGCTCTGGGTCAACGCCGCGTCCGGCGGTTCCGCCCGAGAAGAGATACCCCTCAACAACAACTGGCTGTATCTGCCATACGACAGCGCCGGCGCCTCCCTGCCCGGGTTCGATGAATCGAAATGCAGCAGCGTCTGCCTTCCGCATACGAACAACGTGGTACGCCATAACGATATCGACACCTCCGCATTCGCTTTTGTCTCCTGGTACCGTAGACACCTTGCGCTGCCCGCAGGGTATGAGGGCAGACGCCTTATCGTTGAATTCGAGGCGGTGTCAAAGGTCGCTCTGGTTTTCGTGAACGGACGCCGCATCGGGGAGCATTGCGGCGCCTACACGCCCTTTTCGTTCGACATCACCGACGCCGTGACCGTGGGCGGGGATAACGTGATTGCCGTGCGCGTAGACTCCCGTCAGCGCAGGGATGTTCCTCCCGAGGGGAAAAACGTCGATTATATGGTGTTCGGCGGTATCGTGCGCGACGTGTACCTGACCGTGGTCGATCCGCTCCATGTCGAACGGGTGTATGCGCGGCGCGATACCGGAAAAAAGACGCGCCTCATACTGGAGACGACGCTGGCGAATGACGGCAGCCGGAAAAGGCGCTGTATGGTCACCGCGCAGCTTGTCGACGCAAACGGCGGCGTAGTGGCGCAGGCGGCGGCGTTGCGAACGGTTGACGCACACGCCCGTCAGGTTTTTCGTTCCCTTGTCGCGCCTGCCGAAGAGCCGCGCGCATGGCACCCCGATTCTCCATACCTTTACACGGTGCGCACCATTGTGGCCGACAGCGGCGCGCAGCAGGTTGATACGCACGCGTTCAGGACCGGTGTCCGCACGTTTGCGTTTGACAAAACAGGCGCCTTCACGGTCAACGGCCTGCCGCTCAAACTGCGCGGCCTGAACCGTCATGAGACCTTTCCTTTTGTCGGCAGGGCGGCGGCCAACCGGCTGCAGGCGCGGGACGCCGACATCATCAGGTACGATTTCGGGTGTACCATGGTCCGCTGCTCGCACTATCCTCAGGACCCGGCGTTTCTTGATAGATGCGACGAGATCGGTCTGCTGGTGCTCGAAGAGATGGCCGGATGGGTGTATGTGGCCGAGGATTCCGCCTGGCAGGAGAGAGCGCTCGGGAACCTGAAGGAGATGATCGTGCGCGACCGTAACCGTCCGTCGATCGTCAGTTTCGGCGTGCGGATCAACCAGTCGGCCGATTTTCACGATTTTTACGCGGCCACCAACCGTCTCGCGCGCAGACTCGACCCTTCGCGCCCCACGCACGGCGCGCGGGTGCTCGACCGCGGTTCACCGGAGGAGTTTCTGGAGGGCATCTGGGCCCAGAATTTCAAGATCCCCGGTGCCGCGCCTTCACCGCTCCCCTGGATCACCACCGAAAGCGTGGGGCACCATCTGTCCGCGCGCTCCTGGGACAGCGCGCAGCGGCTCCTCGACCACGCGCTTGCCCATGCGGCAGCGCACGATTCCGCCGCGGCGCATACCCGGCTGGCCGGGCTTTTGGGCTGGTGCGCGTTCGATTACAACTCCCCCTACCGGTATGCGCAGCGGTCGGTGTGCCATCACGGCGTGGCTGACCTGTTCAGGATACCGAAACCCGCGGCGTATGTCTACCAGTCTCAGCGGGACCCGGGGCGCTACCGCGCGATGGTGCGGGTTTTGCACGACTGGAGCGAGGCGCTTTCGCCCAACAGCGTCTGGGTGGCAAGCAACTGTGATTCGGTTGAGCTTTTTGTCAATGGCGCGTCCCTGGGCACGCAAGCCCCGTCCGAATTCCTGAACCTCGAACGGCCGTTGTTTCGTTGGTACAACGTCCCGTTCAAGCGCGGCAGCATCAGGGCGGTCGGATATATCCGCGACAGCGCGGTCGCGACCCACCTCCAAACTTCGCCGAAGTCTCCGGCACGTCTGTCGGTCATGGCCGACGATACCGTGCTTTTTGCAGGCGGAGACATGACGCGGGTGACGGTGACCATGCTCGATGCCAATAATCAATTGCTGCCCCGGAGAAGCGACCAGGTGTATATTACAGTCACCGGAGCTGCGGATTTCAGGGGCATGAGCCCGATCGCACTCGATAACGGGGCTACCGCTTTTTTTGTGCAGACGCGCGCGCGTGATACCGGACTGGTCCGCTGCCGCGCGCGGGCAGACGGGCTTGGAGAGGCTGAAACGCTCGTTGCCGTAAGAGCGGCAACGGACAAGGAGTTCTGATAATCGAATGTTACGTTACACCCACATTTTCCATGGAGGACCCTGTATGAAAAGGTTTGTCATTTTCGCACTGATCGGTTGTTTCGCATTGCCGCCTGTAGTTGCAGCCCAGGATGTGTCCTTTGATCCGCTCTATATTTACAAGGACCTGCCCTCGAACCAGCTTCTCTATTCCAGGATCAGCTTCTGCGACACGCTGCGCCGCAGGGACACCCTCTGTTTTTACGAGACCGACACCGGATCGGTGTACGACTCGAACGCGATTTGTTTTAACTATCAGCTTGTCAATGGTTACGCCGGATTCAAGACCGACTGGGACCGCGGGGTCACCAGCTTCCCGCTTGGCGAAAACGGCCAGTTGGTGTACAAGGGCATGGTGCTGGCGCACAAGGGGCCGCTTCCCGGGCACAAGGTGACCGTGCGCTGGGGGTATAACACCGGATGCGGCTCGCCGACCACCTTCCAGACCTTCGGCGAGTTCTCCGCGTCGGCGGAGTGGAAAGTGGACACCATTCTGTTGCCTCCCGACATCAACCCCGACGGCGGTTTTTATGAAATGCAGCTCCTGATAAACGATGTGTCGGGCGCCCAGACCTCCGGTCCCGGCGTGTTGAAGCTCGACGACATGGCCTTCATCAAAACAGTCGCCGGTGTCAAGCGCCGGCCCGGCATCCGTCCGGCCCTCATGAACGCGCACAGTTTTACGCCCGTCAGCGCGGGCACGGTCATGCTTTCGGCATACGCGCTTTCCGGCGGACTGCTTTTCAGCATGCCGGTCGCGGTTGAGGCCGGAAAGACCTACCGGATCGACGAGTTCGTGACCAGGAACGTCTGCACTTCCGTGTCGCAGATTCACTGCGTCAGGATCAAGGGCGCCGGTGTCGATCTGATGAAAAAGTTGCTGCCGTAATCCGGATTCCGTAAAACCTTTACCGACAGG
>JAFGOU010000347.1 GCA_016926315.1 Chitinispirillaceae bacterium | reverse complement strand
GTGGGCATGTGGGTCAGGTGCACCTCGCAGCCGCGGAGCTCCTTGAGCCGTTCGAGCGCGTCTGCCGCGGCCGGATTGCCGATCGCGCTGATGCTGAGCGCGATAAGCGTTTCCTCGAGGTCAAGGCTGATTTTTTTACCCCTGAGGATCTCTTTTTTCAAATGACAGATCGATTCCGTGATGTTCGGCGGCAGCAGATGGAGCCGGTCGGGAATGCCGGCCAGATGTTTGACCGCATTTAATATGAGCGCCGATGACGCGTGCATGAGCTCGGAGTTCTTGCCGGTGATAATCGTGCCGTCGGAAAGCTCCAGCGCTGCGGCGCAGAAGATCCCCTCGCTGCCCTTTCCCTTCCGGCAACCGTCAGCGGCCGCGTTGCGCGCGGTTTCCACCACCGACCGGTCCTGGAGTTTGATGTTCATGTCTTCGAGCAGCAGGGCGACACGGTCCACGGTCTCTTTGTCCACAAGGCCCATGGCATATTCGCAGGAGTAACGGAAAAAGCGCCGGATGATCTCCTGGGCGGCGGCGTGGCGGACCACCTCGTCGTTTACAATGCCCGCGCCCGCGCAGTTGACGCCCATGTCGGTCGGCGACCGGTAGAGGCTTTCCGAACCGGTGATTTTCTGCAGGATGCGTCGCACGACCGGGAACACCTCCATATCGCGGTTGTAATTGATCGACTGCACGCCATAGGCGTCGAGATGGAAATGGTCGATGCAGTTGTAATCGCGGATGTCGGCCGTGGCCGCCTCATAGGCGACGTTCACCGGATGTTTGAGCGGGATGTTCCAGATCGGAAAGGTTTCGAATTTTGCGTAACCGGAGTGCACGCCTTTTTTATGGTCATGATACAGTTGCGACAGACAGGTCGCGAGTTTGCCGCTGTTGGGGCCGGGTCCGGTCACCACCACGAGCGGCGCCGAGGTTTCGATGCGCGGATTGGCGCCGTATCCCTGATCGCTTACGATAAGGTCGATGTCGGTAGGGTAGCCCTTTGTTTTCCGGTGGGTGTAGACGCGGATGCCGCGGCGTTCCAGTTTGTTCTTGAAAAGGCTCGCCGCGGGCTGGTCCTCATAGCGTGTGATGACCACGGACCCAATGGTAATGCCCCATTCGGCGAAATCGTCGATCTGCTTCTGCGCATCGGAATCGTAGGTAATGCCGAAATCGGCGCGCATTTTTTTTCGTTCGATATCGCCGGCGTAAATGGTCAGAATCACGTTGATCGGCGACTGCTTCTGCAGCTCCTGCAGAAGCCGCATCTTGACGTTCGGGTCAAACCCCGGCAGGATGCGGGCGGCATGCAGGTCGAAAAGGATCTTTCCCCCGAATTCGAGATAAAGCTTGTTGTCGAACCGGTGGACCCGTTCGAGGATCATCCTGCTCTGTTCGTCGATATACCGCTGGTTGTCAAAACCGTTTTCTTTTTTCATGTTCGCCCTTGCTTTTATTTCGTTCGGGCGACCGATTCGGTCGCCCCGACATTCCTCAACTTTTATCCGGGCGACCGGCGCGTCGCCCTAACCACCTGACCCCACAATCGGGGCGACCGGATCCGGTTGCCCCGACCGACGATTACCGCCACATCCTTCTTCTCAGCTCCATCTCATGCTTCATGGTGACTCTGGCCGTGGCTCCGCTTTCGCAGTACTCCTGGATCGACTTGACCGAGAAGCCGGTCCGTTCGAGCGAGTCCATGCCCGAAATCGCGGCCTGGGCGCCTTCGAGCGTGGTGATGTAGGGAATTCCCTGGGTCACCGCCGCGCTGCGGATCGGCCTGGAATCGATCTGCGATTTTTTTCCCGCCGGAACGTTTATGATCAGGTTGATATCGCCGTTTTTGATCAGGTCTACGATGTCGGGCTTACCCTCGCCGATCTTTTGTACGAGTTTTGCATTCACGCCGCTCGAGTTCAGCACTCGCCACGTTCCCTCCGACGCGTAAATGCGGAACCCCATTGCCGCGATGTCCTTGACCATGAATATGATGTTGCGCCGC
Organism: Chitinispirillaceae bacterium; assembly: GCA_016926315.1. Next base: position 1,800 of record JAFGOU010000347.1, on the reverse strand, counting down.
ATGCTGTTGCGCACCGAAATGAACACGGCGCCGCAGCGCGGCAGAATATTGCCCGCCGCTTCCTGCGATTTGGCGAACGCGAGGCCGAAGTCCCTGTCGAGCCCCATGACCTCGCCGGTGGACTTCATCTCCGGACCCAGAATGATGTCGGCCCCGGGAAATTTGTTGAACGGCAGCACCGATTCCTTGACCGCGAAATAATCGATTTTACGTTCGGTCGCCTCGCTGAGTGTTGAGAGTTTACGGCCGGCCATGACCTTTGCCGCTATTTTTGCCCAGGGCGTTCCCACCGCTTTGCTCACAAAGGGAACGGTTCGCGACGCGCGCGGGTTCACCTCGAGCACGTACACGGTCTCCTCCTTTATCGCGAACTGGATGTTGAGCAGTCCGACCACGCCGAGTTCGTCTGCAATGGCGAGCGTCACCCGCCGGATCTCGTCGACGATGCGGTTGGAGAGCGTGTGCGGCGGCAGCACGCAGGCGCTGTCGCCCGAGTGGATGCCCGCCTCCTCGATGTGCTCCATGATGCCGCAGATCATGATCTGCGTTCCGTCGGCGATCGCATCCACGTCCACTTCGATGGCGTCGTTGATGAATTTATCGATGAGTACGGGCCGGTTGTCGGAGGCGGCCTGGGCCTCGGCGATGAAGGTTTCGAGATCCTCGTCGTCGTACACGATTTTCATGGCGCGGCCGCCGAGCACGAAACTCGGACGGATGAGCACCGGATAGCCGAGAGTATGGGCGATGTCGAGCGCTTCCCCGATGGACGATGCCATGCCGTTGGGCGGCTGATGCAGCTTGAGTTTGTTGATCATCACCGCGAACTCGTCGCGGTCCTCGGCCCGCTGGATGGAGGCGACGCTCGTGCCAATGATAGGCGCGCCCGCGGCTTCGAGCCGTTTCGCGAGGTTGAGCGGTGTCTGACCGCCGAACTGCACGATCACGCCGGCCGGTTTTTCATTGTCGATGATGTTCATCACGTCCTCGAACGTGAGCGGCTCAAAGTAGAGCTTGTCGGAGGTGTCGTAGTCGGTGGAAACGGTCTCGGGGTTTGAGTTGACCATGATCGATTCAATCCCCAGTTCCTCAAGCGCGAACGACGCCTGGCAGCAACAGTAGTCGAATTCAATGCCCTGTCCGATCCGGTTGGGGCCGCCGCCGAGGATGATGATTTTCTTCCGGTCGCTGTGCCTGCTTTCATCCTCGTCTTCGTACGTCGAATAATAATAGGGCGTATACGCCTCGAATTCCGCGGCGCAGGTGTCCACCAGTTTATAGGTGGGAATAACGCCGAGTTTTTTGCGAAGGGTGCGGACCGCGAGTTCGTCTTTGCAAAGAAGCCTGCCGAGCTGAACGTCGGAGAATCCCATGCCCTTCGCCTTTTTAAAAAAAGCGCGCTGTTCCTCGGCGGGACGTTTCAGCACGGAGGGCGAGACGTTTTTTTCAAAGGTGACCAGGTCGTTCAGGTTGTTCACGAACCACGGGTCGATATTCGACGTGGCGCAGATTTCCTTTACCGAGAGACCCATGTCGAGAGCGCGGCGGACGAGGAAAAGACGGTCGCATTTCGGCACGGCCAGCGCGGCGAGCACCTCTTTTTTTGTTTTCTGGGGCAGGGGCACGGCCTGAAAGCCCTCGCGCTTGATCTCGAGGCCGCGCAACCCCTTCTGCAGCGCCTCCTTGAACGTGCGGCCGATGGCCATGGTTTCGCCTACCGATTTCATCTGGATGCCCAGCGTCGAATCGGCTTCGGGGAATTTTTCAAAGGTAAACCTTGGGATCTTGATGACGCAGTAG
>JAFGOU010000346.1 GCA_016926315.1 Chitinispirillaceae bacterium | reverse complement strand
TCCTTGAGCACCGCGGCGGCGTCGCTCTCCTCCATGCTCTCGAGAAGATGCGTGGCGCCCGCGTTGTCCCGCTCGAAAAATCCCTGCACCAGCGGGAGCAGCGGGCTGTGTTTGGACATCGATCCCTCCTCGACGTAGGTGGTGTGAGCCGCTCATGAAAATCGCCTTCGGGAGCTGCCGGTCGCAAGCTAGTCATGGACAGGAACCGGCATACGCCCGGTAGCCCGCCGGTATTTCATTCATAGCCGCGACCCGGGTGTTTGGAATCATGCCAATCACGCCCTGGCGGCGGCACCAAACAAGGTTCTTCACCTTTCAGGCAGAAAAATCATATACTATAGCCGTGTGACCGGACCTTGCTTAATCAGGAATTCAGAACGCTGCTATTCCGGCCGCAGCGTATTCCGGTAAGGAAATGGTAGAAATACCCGATGGAACTGAACTTTTTTCTTCGTGACATTGTCGTGATATTCGGCGCCGCGCTCCTGGTGTCGACCGCCTGCAGGCTGCTGAAGATTCCCGCCATAGTCGGGCTGCTTTTGACCGGATGCCTGGTCGGTCCCTTCGGCGCCGGGCTGATTCACCAGCCGATGCATGTGGAAACGATCGCGGAGCTTGGCGTGGTCTTCCTTCTTTTTGAGATCGGTCTCGAGCTTTCGATCAAGCGGCTGAAACGCATCGGCAGGATATTTTTCGGCGGCGGGCTCATGCAGGCGGCAGGCACCATCATCATTGCGATGGGAACCGAAATGCTCTTCGGGCTCCCTTTGCTCCAGGCGCTTTTTTTCGGGATGGTGCTGTCGCTCAGCAGCACGGCGATCGTGTTGCGGTTGTATAATGATAACCGGGAGATGGAAACCCCGCACGGCGGGATAGCGCTCGGCATCCTGCTCTTTCAGGACCTTCTTATCGTGCCGTTTCTTCTTATTGTTCCGCTGCTCGGGGGGTCTCACGAGTCCATCACCCTCCAGTTTTTTCTCCGTTTTCTCGCGGCCTGCGCGATCATTTCCCTTACCTTCACGGTCAGTCGTTATGTGGTTCCGCGGGTCCTTCATTTTCTGGCAAACACACGGGCAAGGGAGCTGCTGGTCATCGGTTCGCTTTTTTTATGTCTCGGCACCGCGCTCGTGACACAGCGACTGGGCTTTTCGCTCGCGCTCGGCGCGTTCCTCGCCGGCGTCCTCATCTCCGAATCCGATTACCGGCACCAGGTCCTTGCCGAAACCATGCCCTTTCGCGACGTGTTCACCAGCATGTTTTTTATCTCCATCGGCATGCTGTTGCGGCTCGATTTCGTGCTTGCCAATCCGGCGGTGATCCTGCTCGCGGTGGTGCTGATTTTCACCCTCAAAGGGACCGCGCTCTTTGCCACGGTCAGGTTCCTCTCTTTCCCGGCGCAGGTGGCCGTTACCGTGGCCATGGGACTTTCCCAAATAGGCGAATTCGCCTTTGTGCTTCTGCAACAGGGAAAGGTGTACGGCGTGGTTGACGCCTGGGCCTACCAGCTCGGGATCTCGTCGTCCATCGTTACCATGCTGCTCACCCCGCTTTTCATCTGGGCGGCGCCGCATCTGGCCCGGAGGACCGGCAACGCCGTTGCCGAACCCCTTCTGGAGACCGGCCGCGGCATACCTTCCGGTCATGTCATTATCGTGGGATTCGGGCTTGCGGGAAGGCACCTGGCCCGGGTGCTCAACGTGTCCGGCGTTCCGTACGTGATCCTCGAGCTGAACGGCAGTACGGTAAAGGAAGCAAAAAAACAGGGGGAACCGATTCTTTACGGCGATGCCTCGCGTCCCGCCATTCTGCAGCAGTGCGCCATTGGAACCGCGAGATTCGTCGTATTCGTGATCTCCGATACCGGCGCGATGCAGCGCGGCGCACGGCTGGCGCGCCAGATGAATCCGTCGGTTTTTATCATTGCGCGCGCGCGCATGCAGGCCGACATCGAGGAGCTGCGACGCAACGGGGCCGACGAGGTGGTGTCGGCCGAATTCGAAACGTCGATAGAGATCTTTACCAATCTCCTGACCCGTCTCGGGGTTCCGGGGAACATCATACGCTCCCAGACGCGCCTGCTCAGGCATGACGACTACACCATGCTCCGGAGTGTTTCGACCGGCACGGGACTGTCCAAAGAGCTTCACCGGGTGCTCAGCATGGGAACCACGGAAACGTTTCTCGTGACGTCGTCCATGTATGCCGCGGGAAAAAGCATCATGGTCATTGATTTAAGGAAACGCACCGGCGCGACCATCATCGCCCTTGTCCGCAGCGACAAACCCTTTACCAATCCCGGACCCGAAACCGTGGTCGCGGACGGTGACGTGCTGGTGCTCGTGGGGAGCCATGTGCAGATCGACGCGGCGTTTGCATATCTGGAACACGGGCCGGTGTCGGTTTCACCGACATAGATATGGCGCGGACCTTCAGCACCGGCCATTCGACACGGCAAGGTTCCTGAACCGCTCCCACGGAACGGCGTCCAACTGTCTCCTGGTGCAGCGCCATTTCCAGTTTCCGAAGGTTTTCCCCGGATCGTTCATGCGGCAGCTGCCATCCAGCGCCAGGAGGTCCTGAAGCGGTACGATCACGATACCGGCTTTTGAACGCATCAGCTTCTCGACGAATGCCCAGATCGCCTCAGGAACCGGCAGGGAATCTCCGAGATACCGCAACGCGCGTTCCCGCTCTTCAGGCTTTGCCTTCTGCTCGAACCATGCGCGCAGCGGCTGGTTGTCGTGCGTGCCGGTATAGGCGATGCAGTTTTCTTCATAGGTATGCGGCAGGTACGGGTGGTCCGGATTGTCGTCGCCGAACGCGAACATGAGCACCTTCATGCCCGGGAACCGGTAATGGTCCATGATCTCCCTGACGTCGGGCGTTATGGTGCCGAGGTCTTCGGCGATAACGGGAAAGGCGCCGAACCGCTCGATCATGGTGTCGAAAAAAGCCCGGGTGGGAACCTCCTGCCACGAGCCGTTTATCGCGGTTTTCTCGTCGGCCGGGACCTCCCAGTACTGCACCAGGCCGCGGAAATGATCGATACGCACGATGTCGAACCGCTCGAAGGTCGCCCGGAACCGCTGCTCCCACCAGTCAAACCGGTTGCGGCGCATGGCGTTCCAGTCATACACCGGGTTGTTCCAGAGCTGGCCTGTGGCGCTGAAATAATCGGGCGGCACGCCGGAGACTCCGGTAGGGCGTTTGGCACGGTCGAGCTTGAAAAGATGGGGATTACTCCATACGTCCGCGCTTTCGAGGCTTACATAGATAGGCAGATCGCCGATCAGGATGATTTTTTTCCGTTCGCAATACCGCCTGAGCCTGAACCATTGCGAAAAAAACAGCCATTGGACGAACCGTTCTCGTTCGATGGATCTGGCAAAGGTCGTTGACGCGATACGTAGGTCGTCGGGGTTGCGGTCGCGGAGGGGACGGGGCCACGTTGACCAGGGTTTACCACCGTGCGCATGGACAAGAGCCTTGAAAAGGCAGAAATCATCGAGCCACCACGCCTGCTCCTTGCAGAACCGGTCGAATTCGTCGGAGGAGCCGGACCGGATATGGCGATCGAAGGCTTTTTCGAGGAGCGCGGATGCAGAGTCACGGACCGACGGATAGTCGACCTCGCCTGCCGGGAAGGAGTGAGGCGCGGCAGTATCGCTTTTATCCAAAAGGCCGTCCTCAACCAGAAGTTCAGGGCTGATGAGCAGCGGATTTCCGGCGAACGCCGAAGCGCTGAAATAGGGCGATTCGCCGTTTCCCGGGTTCGAGGGATTGAGCGGCAGCATCTGCCAGAATCGTACGCCCGCGGTGGCGAGCGTGTCGGCGAATCGGCAGGCGGATGGCCCCATGTTACCGATACCGAATGGGGAGGGCAGGGAGGTGAGGTGCATCAGGACGCCGCTGCCGCGAAGCATGAAAGAACCCTTTCAAGGATTGTACGGACGGAAACAGGATAAGGTATATTTGTTCTTCGTCCGGGGGGGCGGGAAACCCCCTGTTGTTTACTGTCTGCGATATGCTGCCGGGGAGCCATACGATAACCATTTTTCCGGCGCCGCCGGCTTAAGGAAAATTACATAACGAAGACCCGGAAAGATAACAAAAACGACGGTCAATTCCGTCACGAAAGGAAAGAAATGACCCTGCGGCGGATGCTGACGGATACTGCCGCTTACACACCCCTGTTATACGTTCATCCCCTCGTAGGTTTTAAGCGACTCGATGGGCGCCGCGATGCCGGCAAAAGCATGGGTGGCGCGCGCCGCACAGTCGTCGATGGCGTTATCCATGAGGTAAAACCGCAGCAGCATCAGGCGGTGTCCGGGGGACGCCGGCATCAGGCGGGGGGTGCGGAGCGTGCGGTTGTACGCATCGAACAGGTGCGCCGCTGCGCAGGAGAACCAGTAGCCTGCCCACGGCCGCAGCGGAACGATCTGTTTCTCCTGGACCTTGAGGCCGACGGTCATGGCATTGTGCACGGCGGTGTGCAGGGAATGAATGATCCGTGAAAGGTCGTGGAGCGCCGAACGCTTGATCCGGCGCTCGCTCTGCGCTAGGTCCTGTCTGCCGTCAAGGTCCTTGATGTAACAGTCGTTTCCTGCCATCAGCAGGTGTTCGAGGCGGTAGTCTCCGTGAACCCGTATTTTGACGATGGGAAACGGCTGCTTCATGATGACCTGGAGCGATGCGATAAGCGCGGCCTCGTTCCCGATGAGCCACTCTCCGGCGGTGCGGTCCGTCTCCTGAAGATGGGGCAGCTCGTTGCGCAGTGCGGCGACCAGTTGCCGGATACGGCTGCGAACGGACTGGTAGAGCGATCGCTGATAGTGCAGGGAAAAAGGTTCGGGCGTGAATTCCGCGGTTTCCTCCCCTCCGGCAAGCGCATCGTGGAATTCGGCGGTACGTCTGCCGATGAGATTGGCCACCGGCGCGAACATGCCGAGCGTTTTTTCCGCCTCTTCGGTGCCGGAGCCGGTCAGGAGCACCATGGAAGGCGTTGCCGCCATGTCGGGTGCAGGGAGAGACAGCAGGTGCTCAAGGTATTTGATCGCGGCGTCGACGGCGAGGTTCCATGCCGTCCCGGTGTTGGCGATATAGTTCGAAACCATGCCGAATGTCAATGTGTCGCCGTTGCGTACGCGCAGCACGAGCGAGCCGAGATACCCCGGCACATTCCGGAACCCCTCGTTCGGCCCTCCGCAATGGTGCAGCAGTTCGACTTCGGGATTGGTCCCCGGCTCGATCCGTCGGTAGAGCTTGAGGTGAAGGGAATCGTTCCAGACAAACGAGGAATTGTACCGTTCCGCGCGGAGCTGGCGGATGGCGCCGGTGAAGGTCTCGGGAAACGGCCACTCTCCCGCGGAAAGGCCGGCGCAGAAGAACGGGCTGTGCCGGTTGCGGAGGATGTTCCGTCTGGCGACCGTTTCGAACAGGAGCGCCACAAGCGCGGTGTCGCTGGAGCAGTCGTACAGCATGCCTTCCGCCCGTCCGTTGACACGGGCGATAATGCGGTTGGAGTTCTGGCCGATCACCGCGGTAACATGGTCCTTGCCGGCCAGGGATACCGGCAGGAGGATGGTGTCCATGGCGCCGGTGCCGTATCGGACCTGCAGCAGCAGCAATGCGGCGCGGAATCCCTCGTTTGAAACGATGACATGGCCGGTGATCCTGACGTCACTGATCGGAAGCGGGCGGCAACCAGAGGTCTTGCGACGCTGCAGGTAGGCCGGAAGGACGGCCTCCACCCGCGATTTCCTGATTCCTTCAAAAAGTTCCCACCAGTCGACGGTGACGGCAATAAGGGGAGGATCGGCCCCTTCGTCAAGCCTGAGCTGCTCCCGGGGTTTGTGAAGGCGCAGCCAGTAATAGTCGTGGAAACCCATGGTGAGCATGTACGGTCCCTCGCCAACGGTCGGGAACCGGTTGCCGCTGAACACGTCGCGCGGCTCATACCCGGTGAATTTCCCGAGATTGAGCTTGACCGACTGGCAAAACCGGGAGAGGTTGATGACCACGAGGATGATCTCCCCGCCGAGCGAGCGGGTAAAGGCGAATACGCTTGCGTTGTCGGCGACCACCTGTTCGAAATCTCCCCGGGAAAAGGCCGGATGGTTTTTGCGCATCGTGATGACCCGTTTCATCCACCACAGAAGCGACGAAAGGTTTCGCTCCTCGTTTTCGACGTTCACGGTTTCATAGTGGTACTCCGGATCGATGATGGCCGGAAGATAGAGCCGCTGGGGGTTGACATGAGAAAAACCTGCGTTGCGTTCGCCCGACCATTGCATGGGGGTGCGCACTCCGTTGCGGTCTCCAAGATAGTGGTTGTCGCCCATCCCGATCTCGTCGCCGTAGTAGATGATGGGCGTGCCGGGCATGGAGAAAAGCAGGATGTTGAGCAGCTCGATCCGCCGCCGGCTGTTGTTGACAAGAGGGGCAAGGCGGCGCCGGATGCCGAGGTTGATCCGTGCGGCCGGATCGTTGGCATAGTGCCGGTACATGTAGTCGCGCTCCTCGTCGGTGACCATTTCGAGCGTCAGCTCGTCGTGGTTGCGCAGGAAGATGGCCCACTGGGTGTTTTCGGGAATATGCGGCGTCTGTTCGAGGATGTCGGTGATCGGGAACCAGTCCTCCTTCTGCAGCGCGATGTACATGCGCGGCATGAGGGGAAAGTGGAATGCCATATGACAGATGTCGCCCTTGCCGAGATATGCCGCCGCATCCTCGGGCCACTGGTTGGCTTCGGCGAGCAGCATGCGGTTGGAAAAGTGCTTGTCGACGTGAAGCCGGACCTTGCGCAGGAATTCGTAGGTTTTCGGCAGGTTTTCGCAGGAGGTCCCCTCCTCTTCGTACAGGTAGGGCACTGCGTCGAGCCGCAAACCGTCGATGCCCATGTCGAACCAGAAATCGATCACCTTGAAAAGCTCGCGGTGCACCTGAGGGTTTTCAAAATTGAGGTCGGGCTGGTGCGCATAGAAACGGTGCCAGTAGTAAGCGTGGGCAACCGGGTCCCAACTCCAGTTCGAGGACTCGAAGTCCTTAAAGATGATCCGGGCGTCGCGGTAACGGTCGGGTGCATCGCTCCAGACGTAGTAATTGCGCCATTTTGAACCGGGCGGGGAGGTCCGGGCGCGCTTGAACCAGACATGCTGGTTCGACGTGTGGTTGAGCACGAGCTCGGTGATGACACGGATGCCCCGTTCGTGGGCTTCGCGGAGAAAATGGCGGAAGTCCTTGAGCGTACCGTAGGCCGGGTGTATATCAAGATAGTCGGCAATATCATATCCGTCGTCTTTGAGCGGCGAAGGGTAGAAGGGTTGGAGCCAGACCGCGGTCACGCCGAGGGTTTCGAGATAGTCGAGCTTCTGGGAAAGCCCGATGAAATCTCCCATGCCGTCGCCACTGGAATCGAAGAACGACTTGACATGGGTTTGATAGATGACCGCGTCTTTATACCAGAGAGGATCGTCGCTGAGCATGGTCGCACCTTAGGGTCTTAGGGCGTTTTGACGGACAATACATTGTCGTTCCGGGCAGAAAAACGCCCGATAGTAATATGTTCCATAGTGTCGCGCCACTGGCGCGCTTGTCTTTCAAGCGAAGTCTTGAAAGGCATGTAGGGTCTTTGTCTGACAAATATACGCTTTTTGCATATCTATTGCGAACGACAGAACCATATGCCGTAAAGCCATACGATATCTTTTTTCGTTTTCGACGGCTTAAGGTAAGTATACGGTTACGGCGCTCAAGGGGGAAATAAAATCCCCCGCCGTAAACTTTGGACCTGCATGCCGTCACCTGACGAACAGGCACTAAATATACGTTTGGAGACAATGGCCGGGTGAACATGGCCACGGAAAAAACAAGAGGACACCGCCGTCTTTCCATCTTTTTTTCAATAAGGGGAAACCGAAATGGCGCATGAATTCATTATCTTTCCGCCGCGCACTCAAGAAGGTCGTTCCTGAACGGGGTTTTCCTGAGACGAAGGAGCGCGTCTCTCTTGATCTGCCGGACGCGCTCGCGGGAGAGCCCGAGGTTTTTCGCAAGGTGTTCAAGCGTGCTGCGTTTTCCTCTGCCGATGCCGAAATAGGCGGTGATGACGGCATGCTCACGGTTGTCAAGGTACGCGAGAAGGCGTTCCATGGTGTTTCGGGACCAGTTCCGTGAAAAATGCGTTTCCGGGGAGCCGAAGGACTGTTCCGGCACCCGTTCGGAAAGATGCGTTTCACTGCCGTCGACGACAGGATTATCAAAAGAGAGCGGCTGCTGCATCGCGAAAAAGACCTGTTGCGCGACCTCGCCGCCGCATCTGCTCGCGTGGACCATTTCGTCCCATGTCGGCGGACGGTTGAACCGCTGCATGAGCTGCTCCTGAGCGCGGGTCATCTTTTGTATGGTCCCGACCGCGTTGAGCGGCAGGCGGCAGAGACGGGAGTGATCCGCAAGCGCCTTGAGGATCGCCTGCCTGATCCACCAGACCGCATACGAGATGAACTTGAAATTTTTTTTCTCATCAAATGAGGTCGTAGCGCGGATCAGCCCGCGGTTACCTTCATTGATGAGGTCGCACAGATCGACGCCCTGTCCCTTGTATATCTGTGCAACGCTGATGACGATACGCAGGTTTGCGGTGATGAGTTTTTCACGGGCCTTCAGGTCGCCGTTTCTGACGGCCGCCATGATCCGGCGCTCCTCGGCCGCGGCAAGGGGACGGAACCGGGCGATGTCCCTGAAATACAGGTCCAGAGAGTCGAAACAACGGTTCGCGTTCATCGGTCCGTCCCATGACCGTCTCGGCCGGTTTGTTGGCGCCGGGTGGATCCGGTCCGGTTGAGAAACTCCTCGTAGGGAATGTTTACGTGACGATCGGGATTAAAAACAGGACAATACTGCAGGAAGGCGCCGGGGAATTGCACATGCATGCACGCCATCGATTGCTCGATGTAATCGATCAGCCCGACATCAAGCAGACGTTCGGCCTTTGATGCCGGGGTTGCATGAACGAAAACGACGCGCCTGATGGCCCAGGTGCGGTCATCGACAAGAAAACCCCGTACCGTGCCCTCCATGCCGTTGTCGGCGGTAATGATGTAACCCGTAACGGTAGCAACGGACCGGAGATGGCGGTTCCCGTGCTCGCCGGTCAGCAGTTCATGGTCGCCGGCGGGAAGAACGAAC
>JAFGOU010000345.1 GCA_016926315.1 Chitinispirillaceae bacterium | reverse complement strand
TGCCGCGATCTGCCGGCACGCCTCGCGCCAGGCAATGGTGTCGTTCGCATTGTCAACAGCAGTCTGAAGGAGCGCCTTGCCCAGACCCAGACGCGCATCAAAATTCCGGGGATCGGCGGCAAGCGCTTTGGTAAAAAACTCCCTGGCCATGGCGTGATCGCCCAGGCGAAGGCATACAGCGCCTTTTTCCACGTCAGAGGGCGCGCAACCGACCGCCGCCAGCGCCAAGGCGCCGCATAAAAGTCCATGCCGCAGCAAGACCCCTATTCGCATCAAAATTCACCCCTGTCCTTCATAAGGCGGAAAGCGGTTGCGCCGCTCCAAAACTGGTACGCAGCATCACCCCTGCGCCATAGAACAGCTCTTTCATAATGACCGGCGATTCATTCTGGAGCGTTGAGCGGTACTTTCTGATATAGGCATTCAACCCGAGCGTCCCGAGTTTCCCGAACCTGCGCTCCAGCACCAGTTCACCGCCGGCCATGAAATCGATCCGCTGTTTTTTAAAATGGCGGATGTCGAACGGGCCGCTGTATTTTTCCGCGTTCAGGACGTTTCTCATATCCTCAACAAGATAGTACCTGCCGTCGCTTGTTGCATACGCCAGCCACGTTCCTCCTTCGAACGCCGATGGAGAAGCGGGGACCGAGAAGGTCGTCCACTCATGCTTGCCGAGATAATAGTTTACCATACCCTTGACCGTGCCTTCAATGGAGAAGCCGAACGGAAGCGCCAGTTCCAGGCCAACTGCCGGCGTTATGCCGATATAGCTCTCCGGCGCGGTCATTGAATAGGTTTCCCTGTCGGAGGCGACGCGATAAGCGGTGAGAAGCGGGATTTGCGTAATCCCGTTGATCGGCACCGGCAGGGGGATCAGCCGTGTGCACGAAGCGTCGGTATAGTGCCTCACCGTATCGGCGTTCGGGTCTTCGATGTAGATGATCGACGTCGTATGCGAAGAGGTAAGGTCATCGGTAAAAAAGCAGGTGACCAGCGGCAGGATATTCAGATCGAGCCGCGGCGTGAGTTTGCGGGTCAGATAGTGCATGCCCCAGACGCTCTGGTACAGAATCGCGTTGTCCGACCCGGTCTCGATCGAATAGACAAGGGAGCTGTAGGTCAGCGACCCGCGGTCAAGCCGGCTGCGGGTGAGCGATGCGGTATTGACCCATGAACGGTCGCCGTACAAACTGATCCGATACTGTGGTGCGAGACCGAGCGAAAAACGGCGCCAGATGTTTTTAAGGTCGAGCGACACACCGAACGCGTGGTTGAGGGAGTCACGCGTGAATTCGGTCCGTTCGACACCGTTGGTAAAATTATAGGTCAGCGCCGGCGCCAGCACCATGCCGTTGCGAAGCGGAATATACCACGTGGACGACGCGGCGATGTCCGCGCCCTTGTTGGTGACCTCATCAAGATCCACCGATGTGTTGATAAACGGATAAGGATTACCCGGAATGCTGTTGCGCTGGTTCAGCCCGCCCCAGCCGGTGATTGATATGGTAGGGATGGGGTTAAAAACAACCGGCGTCTGCTGCATGATGGTATCGAGAAGCCTGGCCGCCTCATCCTTCATGCCCAGTGCCGAATAAATGCCGTGTTGCTGGGCAAGGATGGCGCCGGAGAGCGTGCCGCGATCATTGCGCGCCGCGGCAATGGAGAGCGCCAGCGCGGTATCGAGGAATCCCTGCGCGATATGAACCTCCGCCCACAGATAATACAAACTGTCGTCGGGAAGACCCTGAGCGGCAGCCCGTTCCAGGCGGGCAAAGGCCGCATCAGGCTGTCCTGCCTTGAGGGCGTCGAGTATCGTTTGCCCCCTGTCCGCGGGTGTGACGGATCCGGAGGCGAAAAGAGATACCGGCGCAAGCAGAAGAGTGATTACAAAAAGTAAACGACAGACTGTTTTCATACGCTTATAGTATAACAACTTGCCGTCATAACCGCAACCGTGCCATCATACTACCGGCGTTGCCGGGTAGCGATTGGTTATGCGGCAATAGCCTCATAGTTGTCTTCACACGCTTGAGGAAATGGTACGGTCATTTCGAGCCCGCAACCATTCGAAAGGCATGGTGTATCACGTGCATACTATTATGAAACCGTGAATACGTTCGCGTGAGGGGAACAATCACGGTCATCCCGGCGAATCCTGAATCAGGTTCGGGACAAGCGCCGGGATCCAGTGGTGAAATACACATTGACGAGCTTTTCGTTAATGGACTCCAGCCTTCGCCGGAGTGACGTTGAATAGTCAATTTTGAGACGATTCCTACCTGACAAAAATGCCGGTTTCCTTTTTCTGCGGCATGATAAAAAGCCCTGCCGGCATTGAGGCGCGATTTCTCCTCACCCGTATCATCCGGCCGAGAGGATCGTAGTACCGGTCGGTTTTGGAGGAGATAGCCGACCTGTTCAATGCCTGACCGGCAGCTATGTGCCGCGGAATGACCCGCGCATTCGAGTCTGACGGAAGCTGGACCATGAGAAGGATGGCCGCGTAGGTACCGATATTTTTCATCATGTCCGCGGTATCACCAATGGCATAAAGCTCCCAGCCATAGTCCTTACGGGCGGTGAACCGGGTATATTCCGACCACGCTCCGCAGAAGGTGTCGAGCGAAAAAAACGTTGAGTAGGACTCCGTGGCCCAGCCCGTTCCCTGCCGCACCGTGGAAGCGGTATCATAATAGAGCATGGCGGCCCAGGGATCGAAGGAGTAGTCGATACTGAGCTTGTAGGCTATGAAATTGGCGCGCGTCCAGCTTTCGGGTGTGGGAAAATCGTCACTGCTGTAAGGATGACGCACGATTGAGACCTGGGATTCATAGGTAAAGGTCGTATCGTAGAATTGATGGTGGTTGGCATTCCGGATGACGCGTGTCCACGAGTCACCCGGCAGGTAGATCGAATAGCCGAGAGTTGGGTCGGTAATGATATTTTCAGCATTAAGGACGAAAATTGCCGTCAACAATAATGTCAGCGATAACGAAATCCGCTTCATATATCCAGTCCTTTCCGATTTTTCTCCGTGCCCATCCGCACGGATGCTATAGTACCGGTCTCATCAAGGCAGCGTCATCGGCGCTCCCGTTTCATCTCCTTGAACTCAAGGGCACGCTCTGTCTGCCGTTTCTCCATCTCCTGCATCGCTTTTTCGACCTGCTGACGAAGCTCATCGGGAAGCGCTTCAAGCCGCCGTGTTTTCTCAACCGCAGCCTTTTCCTGTAACTCCTTTACACTTTTTCCGGAATCAGTGCCGGACCGCTCTTTAACCACAGCGGAGACTGAAGCCTTGGACGAATCGATCTTTGCTTTCATCTCAGGGGTAAGGGTCATCATGATCTCATTATAAATGGCATCGGCTTTGAGCTGACGGCTTTCCTCGTCACCCGCGGCAACAGCTAGGCCGGCAAGTGCGGTCAACGACAACAAGGTGAGGAGTAAGGCATTCGTTTTCATAAGAGCGTCCTTTGCAACAGGCAAGGGAAAGCGGTTCACTCCCCCTTGCGTATATATAAACGGACCCCCGCGAAGATAAGTCTGGACTGGATAGGTTCGATGAGCTTACACTCCGGGGGGCCCGGTTGATTTCCAGTCCGATTTTTAAAAGAGCAGAAGCGGGCCGCCGTGGCGGCCCGTTCATTTCCGTCGCATCAACTTATTTGCCTTTTTGTTCCTGAATCTTTTCCTGCAACGCCTTCATTTCGGCGATCTTTTCCTGGAGGCGTGCCTGTACCTGGGCTTTGGCCTGTTCGACTTCGCCGCCGACCTGCGCCTGTACCCTCTTCAGCTCCTTAATAGCGGCCTCAAGCTGTGCCTGCACCTTTGCGCGTTCCGTATCCATGACCTGTTTCTTTACCGCATCGCTTTTGCCTTCCAGTTTATTCTGCAGTTCGACCGCGGCCTGACGCGCCTTCTCGCACTCCGGCGCCGCTTTGTCAATCGCTTCACCAAGCTTGGCCTGGAGTTGGGCCTTGATCTGCTCAAACTCCTGGGTTTTGGTCTGGGTCTGCGTTCCGTCCTGGGCCATGGCCACTGCAAACGCACCGGCGATAAGGATTGAGAGAAGCTTCTTCATACAACCTCCTTGAAAGGGTTTTGGTTTTCCAGTCCATCGTTTCTACGCCCTTAAAGAGTATCAAGCGACATGCCAATAGTATAAGGCATTGGAAACAAAAAAGATAGATTTTTTATGAGAAGCTGGGTCCACCAAATCGTGGGGTTTCCTTACCACAGAAGACAAGAAATCGAAGCTCTATAGTCTTGTAACATTATCCGGGACATACGGTTATAAGACTTTATGCAATATGTGGTTAAATGACCACAGCCGACTTACTACAATTCTTTTCTTGACATATACATTTTTTTCCAATACAATATTCTTTGTCTTTCAAGAGACGCCAATTTTCGTTCTTCTTCTATAATCACACCATCGGGGAGGTTGCATGCATCGTCCGGGTTCTTTCAAAACCATTTTTTTTCTTCTTGGTATGACGAGTCTGTCGATTTTCCTACTTTGTTCCCTTGACAACAAAAATGTCGTCGGGCCTCTACCCGATGCGCCGACCATCCGGTTGATTCAGCCATCAAGCGGCAGTGCGACCGTTGCGGATTCCATCAGCAGCTACCGGATCCGCGGTACCATAACGGTGGCAAAGGACCTCTCGGTCACCGCCTTTTCGATTAACGGCGCAAGCTACCTCGACAGCGTTTCTACCCCTCCGTACGAATTTTCCGTCACCGTCTCCCTTGCCACCGATACCAACCGGTTCCTGCTCGCGACAACCGACAGTAAGGGGAAAATCGGGGCGGATACGGTGACGATAATCCGTAAAAAAGAGATCATCCCCCAAAACCAGTCGGTCCTTACCGGAACCATGTACCGCCCTTCGTCAAGCTTGATGGCGAAACGATTGGGCAAAACCGTCATGGCGGCGAATGCGGCCGGGCAGACGTCACCGGTGAACACGGTGCTGCCCCTTACCGGAGCGGACATTCTTTTTTACAATGCAGACTCCATAAGCACCTCCTCAATCGTCTCTACCAAGACCGATTCTACCGGTACCTGGAAAGTGACGGTAACGCCGGGGAACTATTTCATTTTTGCCGTCTGGTTCGACCAGCAGAACCTCGAACTGATCACCGCGTCAATCCCTAATGTAAAAGCCGAGGCTGGAAAAACCGATACCACGGCAGACAAAATCGCGCTTGTTGATGATATCCCACCCATGATGCTTACCTTTATGGATGCGGAGGCCGCCGACGATAACAACACCTTTTTGGCAAGCGACCTTGCCCAGGGTGTGCCGATCGTAATCACGTTTTCCGAGCCCATGAACCGCATGTCGATAGGCGACGATACGACAGGAATCATTCTCGGTGAAATCGATGCTACCGATGAAAACGTTTCTTTAAAAAATAAAATCAGTCTTGAAAAAATCTGGAGCGCGACCGGCAAAGAGCTGCGATTGGTACCTAAATCGCCTCTCGCTATCGGCATATATTACAAGGTCATCATTCCTGCCACGATAAAAGATTTGGCGCTCAATAAAATCGGATCGACCTATTACGGCATCTTTAAGGTTACCGAGCGGGCCGAACTGCCCCCCTTTACCGTTAAGGGAGCGACCATCCGGAATGGCGACACTATTACCCCGATAAAAACCATCGAGGTCCTTTTCTCGCGGCCGATTGATGGTATCTCACTCAACAACCACTCTTCTTTATCACCACCAAGAAACATTTTCTTTGAAGCAAAGGCCGCGACCGCCCGATTATCGTTCACCTCCGATACCGGACTGTTGCCCAATACCACCTATACTCTGCAGATAAAGGGTTCTGTCAAGGACCTTCTCGGCGACTCGCTTTCCACAACCTACTCGCTGACCTTCAGGACCACCGGGGCGATCGACAGCGCTTCCGGACAGGGAATCAAGGCCAAAGTCGTTACATTTGTGGGGACTACGATGGAAGCACTCATAGCGCAGGACATCGAACGTTTTGCCCAAAGCTTTCATCCGCTGCTCGAAGTGACCGATATCTCAATGCGGGACGACAAGGAACAGATCACCAAGCAGAACCTTGAAGCATTTCTGCAAGCGCGTCGCAACGACGCTGCCATCGAGAAAAAAATGGCGATTGAAGGTGTCCACTTTCCGAAGATCTACAAAAAAAGCGTCGGTACCGATACCGTGCCTTTTAAAAAGCTGATCGGCAAAACCGGAGTCGGAACGGCATCAGCCGGCAGGTATTGTTTTATTGAGGACATCGGACCGGGCGGGTTCAAGCAGCCGCAGGTCCTCGACAGTAACGGTACGAGCATCACCACCCAGGTCACCTTCAAAGGAGACACGCTTGTTGCCTATGGGTCATCTTTCATTATGAATATCCCCTTTAACCTGGCATTCACCACGACCGATGTAAACCAGCGGGACCCAAGCTACTTTGGAAAACTCCAGAACGACAAGACCAACATCGAAATGGAGCTTGTCACTATTAACACGAAAAACACCTACTCAGTCCGCTCAGTCGATACCACGCAGTGGAATGCAACGCAAAAATCCGCTGATGTACTGCTTGATCTCATAACAACAAAACAGCAATCCAATTCCTCCATACCCTTTACACAGGTAATGGCCATCAAAATGACCATCGTCGATGAAAACGCGCGTCTACAGGTACGTACCCTTGTTGCTAAACAGGTATTTACGGGAACAACCGATCTGTTCAACCAAAATCAAACAACGATCCTCAACAACCAGAACTTCAATCTCGACAGTCTTAACGTGACCGGAACCAAAGGGATCGAGCTCTATTCACCGGTACAAAAGGCTGTCAAGGTGACCGTGCCGGTCACGTTCTCCTGGAGCAAGGTCACCGGCGTCAACGGCTATATTCTCGGGATTTCAAACGAAATATCGGGCGGAACCAGCGGACTTTTAATTTTTACACGCGACACGACCGTTTCCATGGGCGCGAACGGCAGCGTATCCGGAGGAGCAGTGCTGACCATCGATCCGTCGCAGATCCGCGTTCCCCTTCCACGATTTACG
>JAFGOU010000344.1 GCA_016926315.1 Chitinispirillaceae bacterium | reverse complement strand
TAATAGAGGGTATCCAGCGAGTTGGTCCGCGCATTGAGGACGTCGATGCGCTTCTGCGAGAACTTGATGATCTCTTCCGTATTTCCTTCAGGCCGTTTTTCGCAGGCATTCAGCGCCACGACGCGGGTATAATCGTCGTCATGGCGGTTGACCGCACGGGTTCCCAGGCCGAAGACAAGGCGCAGCATTCCCGCCTCAGGGTCGATGCTCTTGTCCCAGGCGTATGAATTGAATGAGATGCCAACGCCGGCAAGCTGCGGGAAAAACAAGTCGCCGTATTTCGCGCACGATACCCTCTGAACGAGCAGCGCCATCTGCTCGTCTTTGTCAAGTACTTTGCGCTGCGCGCGATAGGCAAGCGCTTCGCGGCTCATCGTGCTGGCGTAGATGACCCGAACCGCATTCAGAAAATTCTGGAGCCGCTGCTGGTGCGAACCGCTGTTGACGCAGAAGATGCTTTCATATTTGCCGGAAAAGGCGTTTCCGAAATCGTCTTCGAGGAGACTGCTTGACCGCACAATAATGGGTGCCTGACCGTAGTATTCGAGCATGTCCGAAAACCGCTTGACGATAAAATCGGGGAACCCGCCTTTCAGGATACGCTCCCGGCACTCCTCGATGCCGTCGTAGAGCGTGGCGGTGTTTTTCTGCTTCTGCCGTATGTGCCAGCACCCGTTCTGTACGATGAAGGAATAATAAATATCCGAACCGATGTAAAAGGAATCGTGGTTTTCCATGACCTCTTCGTTGCGGAGGAATTCCTTTTTGAGAATGGCCCTGGCCAGCAGCATGCCGACGGCCTTTCCCCCGATCATTCCCGACCCGATCGTGCGTTTCCAGAGATGGAGTATGTCCTTGAGCGACAGGTAGCGTTCGACCAGCGAAAGAACGCGCGCGTCGCGCGAAACCAGATGTCTGAGCTGCCGCGAAAAAACGTGTTCGACCACGTCGCTGGAACATTCGCCGCGATGGAACGATTCAAGGATATCTTCCGCCTGTATAAACCGGCGGTCCCATAATCCCACCATGCGGTATGATGCTGAGGGCAGCCCGTACCAGGGCACCGATGCCGATACCTCGGAAATGGTCAGGCTGTCGGTGATGGGAACGAAATCGTCGTGCTCCCAGGCATGCAGCATGAACATGGTGGCGCTGTAGCGGCGGTCGACCTTGAGCGGGTGAAGGTATTTTTTCCCTTTATGGCAATAGACGTCGAGAATGATCTGCGTCGTCTGGGTTATCGGCAGGGCGGCATGATACGAATGGTAATTTTTAAGAACGGTAAAGCAGGAAACGCTTTCGAGGCGCGCGAGCAGCGGGCAGGTCAGCATGAAAAAATTGCCCGTCATCCGCTCGCTGTAACAGTCGATGGCGAGTTCTGAAAGGGAGTCGAAAACGTAATACCCGCCCGTGCCCGTGCGTTCGATTATCGCATGAATGTCCGAAATGAATTTTTCAAATCCCTCGTTCGGATCGAGCCGGAATATCTGGGATCCGGGACCGGCGGTCACCAGCTCGCGGTGCTTTGCAAATCTGAAATAAACGAGTTTCCGGCCCTGGGCGAGCGCGCAGGCGGCAAAAGGTTTTACATAGGGGAGATAGTCGTCGATGGCGTCGATCTGCCAGACGATGCTGTCACCGGCCACTATTCCCTGCAGGATGGCGTCCAGACCGGGAAGCCCTGTGCTGTGGTGCATGGATAGTCCTTTTTTCGTCGCGGAATGACGGGAATACGAACGACCGGTATAAAATTATATTATACCTTTCGATCGTATTCCGGACCCTGACTCTTTTGTCGTATATTTTATTTTGCGGGAAATAATGGTATGATATACCGTGTCGTTGCGTGAATCAGGCGGTAGTGAAATGCGGGAGGGGGGGCAATCGATGAGTACCGTTTTTGAAAATGCCGTGCGGCTGGTTACCCGGAGTGTCGGAAAGCTCGATAGTAAACAACAGTTTCCGGGAAAGGCGATCGTTGAGAGGCTGACGGTGCCGGACAAGATAATTCAGTTTTATTCGTCAATACAGAAGGACGATGGCTCCATCCAGGTCTTCGAATGCTACCGCGTACAGTATGACGACGCGCTGGGACCGTATAAAGGCGGCATCCGCCTTCACCCCAAGGTCGATCTCGACGAGGTAAAGGCGCTGGCCCTGTGGATGACGCTGAAGACTGCGCTGGTCGGAATTCCCTACGGTGGCGCGAAGGGCGGCATCGCGGTGGATCCCGCCATCTTGAGCGCGGCCGAACTTGAACGGCTGATTCGAAGCTACACCTACACGCTCAAAAACGATATCGGTCCGAACATTGATATCCCGGCGCCCGACATGGGAAGCGGCGAACGCGAAATGGCGTGGATATACGATGAGTACCGCAAACATCACGATTCCGCGCGCGGCGTGGTGACGGGAAAACCGGTTTGTCTGGGCGGTTCGCTTGGCCGAAGGGAGGCGACCGGGAGGGGAGTGGTCTGCGTCATGCTTGAGGCGGTCCGCGATGCAAAGCTCACCAACTATACGGTCGCGGTGCAGGGATTCGGGAACGTGGGATCCTATGCGGCCCTTACCCTCGCCGAGCGGGGGATCAAGGTCGTGGCCGCAGGCGATGTTACGGGTGCGATTATCAATACGAACGGCCTCGATATCCCCCGGCTTGTTGAACACTGCCGCAAAAACGGCTGCGTAAGGGGTTTCGAGGGTTCGGAACCGCTCGGGGACATTATCACCTGTGACTGCGATGTGCTTCTTCCCTGCGCAATGGAAAACGCGATAACCGTGACGAATGCGAAAGCCGTTAAAGCCAAAGTTATTGTTGAGGGGGCGAACGGCCCGACAACCCCGGATGCGGACCGCATCCTTGCCGAAAAGGGAACCATGGTGGTTCCGGATGTCCTCGCGAACTCCGGCGGCGTCATCGTCTCCTATTTCGAATGGGTGCAGAACCGCGAGGGCTTTTACTGGGAGGAGGAAGAGGTGAACGCTCGCCTTTTTTCACGGCTCAGGAAATCCTATGAACGCGTTTCCCGTTTCGCCGCAGAGAAGGGCGTCTCGATGAGGGAAGCCGCATACTGCCTTGCGCTGGAGAAAATCGTGCAGGCGTTTATCGCGCGCGGGGTCCAGTAATGCACGTTTGGCGCGGACGGCCGTCAGACATGAGCGGGACCATTCCTTAATACAATTCAGGGTATAATTTTTTAAGCTGCGTCGCCTCCAGAATGTCGCGAATGAGCGGTTGCGGATTGTGTATGTGGACCGTGCAATTGATCTGTTTCGCCTTGATGATGATGCCGACCAAAAGGCCGATGGCCATGCTGTCGATGAACATCAGTTTTTGAAAATCGAACGTGATGTTTTTCCTTGTCGCCTGAAGGTCGGTCGATATCTGGTTGAAAAATCGTGGCGCGGAATCGGGCATTCCTGAAAGCGACCCGGTGACCTTGAACAGGAGTTCCTTTTCGTTTTCGATACGTTCCATCTGCATAAGCGGCCTTTCTGTTACAGGGTATCAGTTGTTTTTATTATATCCCTTTCCCATCATAAAAACAACCCGTCGGGACATCTGAACATAAGGCCGCATGCCCTGCGGATAAGTAGTGTCTGTCCGAAAAGTCCTCCTTGGGACCGTGAGGGTTTTCGGACGTACACTAAGTATATTCCTGCTCAGTAAATACCACCAGTCATTAACGCTTGACCGTCATACGTAATCCGATGTATCCTTATGTCAGACGGGAAATATGAGTAACAGGTTGTATCCCATAGTTGCCATCATGGTAATCATGATTGTATTCCGGAGAATCCGGCGTAGCGAAGATACCATAGCATAACAAGGGACCGTCCTTTTGGAAACCGCAGGAACATCTTCGCCGCCTGAATTCATCAGTTTCGGGCGTTATATCGTGAAGAAACTCCTTGGCGAAGGCGCCATGGGAAAGGTTTTCCTCGCGCAGGACCCGGTGCTCAACAGGCTGGTCGCCATTAAAGTCATTTCGGTGGACCGCCATCTTGACGAAAAAACACGGCGTGAGTTCCTCGCCCGGTTTTCCCTCGAAGCGAGGCTGTCCGCCCAGCTCAACCACCAGTCAATCGTACCGGTATACGACGCCGGCGAGGAGGCGGGCGTGCCATGGATCGCCTTCCAGTATATCGACGGGGTGGCGCTCGATAAAATTATTCAATCCAGGGGAAAAATCGGGTTGAAATGGTCGCTGCACATCACGCTCGATATCGCTTCGGCCCTGCAGCTCGCTCATGGGCAGCAGATTGTCCATCGTGACATCAAGCCGGGCAATATCATTGTCGATCGCCGCGGAGGGATCGCAAAACTGGCTGATTTCGGCGTGGCTAAAGTTCCCTGGGCTTCGCTGACCTGCGAAGGCAATGCCATGGGATCGCCCGGCTATATGTCGCCCGAGCAGATCGAAGGGTTTTCGATAGACGAGCGTTCGGACCTCTTTTCCCTGGGCGTCGTGCTGTATGAAATGCTTACCGGCAGGCATCCGTTCGTGCGCGAGACGGTGGTGGCTACGGCGTTTGCCACGCTGAGCGGAAAGTACGTTCAGGCCGGGGAACTCGTAACGGGCATCCCGGCCCGGCTCGATGACGTTATCGCACGGTGCCTGGCGCCGAAACCGGATAATCGGATAAAAAGCGCGGCACAGCTCATCGAACTCCTCAGAAACCTGGTTCCCGCGGTCGATTCCGGAAGCGGCGCCTGGCCGATGCTCGAGGATGAAAAAAAAAGCGCTCTCAAAGAGATCGTATCCGGTATACGTTCCATGGTTGCGGACGGCATCAGGCGCCTGACACCAAAGAAAAGGGAGCCGCCAACGCTGGTGTCGGTTCCGATCAAGCCGGCCCGGCACTATCCTTCACCCTTTCTGACCAGGCTGCGCAACGGCGGTCGCATGGCGCTGTTTTCGTTGCGCAAAGGCGCTGCGCAAACGCTGGATCGCCTGTCGGTCGCTGTTTCCTTGAAAACGGTCGGCATTGTCGCATTCGTCGGGGCAGTCGTCACGGTCCTGTGCGTGATCGTGCTCGTGGAAAACGGAAGAGAGGGCGATTCGCTCTACCTTCCCACTGCCGGACTTAATGCCGAGCAGAAACTGCTGATATCCAGGAGCTTTTCGTGGGCTGAAGCCGGGAAACTCGACTCTGCCATATTATGTGCAAACGCTCTTTCGGTGACCAGGGAGGGCGCTGCCCGCGGACATTTTCTTCGTGGTATTTTTTCCTGCCAGAAGGGTGACTTTGATGAGGCGCTGGCGGCCTTTGAAACCGCGGAGAAGCTTCCTGTCGGTTCCAGGCTGATCGAGCGCAGCCGTCGCCATATCGTCTCCCTGTGCCTGCCCGTGCTTCAAAAACGGCGCGCTCCGGAGGCGCTCGTTTCGACACTGGCAAAAAAATGCCAGGCTGCCGACCATCCGGCCATTAAAAAAGCCGCCTACGAAAAACCGTACTGGTCACGATGGAACGCGGTCCGCATTCTCCAGGCGGCCGGCAGGCAGGTGGACCTGGTGCAGGTTTTTGTCCTCGATTTGAAATATGCAAAAACAATGCGGACACGGCTCCAGGCAGTACGCGATCTGGGAGACCTGAACGACCGGCGCGCCGTTCCTGCGCTCATCGAAGCCAGGAAAAAAGGCGTGCGGGACCCGTTCGTCTCGTCCGCCGCCGCAAAGATGTTGAAGGAAGTTTACAAAGAATAAATAGGCCGCCGGCACCTGCCGCAAACCGTACCCCTGCCCGCGAAAAAAAAGAATCCCCGCGTTTTCTGCCTTCTCTGTGTACTTACCCATACCTGGGGAGGTTGGAGAGGCGTAACAGGAGAGAGGAAGAAGAGGGCCACGCAGGGATTCTTTTGGTTGCCTTTGGTGCAGCCGGTTATCTGAAGGAAAGAGGAATCCCCGCGTTTTCTGCCTTCTCTGCGTGCTTGCTCATACCTGGGGAGGTTGGAGAGGCATTACAGGAGAGAGGAAGAAGAGGGCCACGCAGGGATTCGCCCTTTTTAATTACTATCACCACCTTTCAAATCCACGTGATCAGGGCTTCGGCATTCGTCGTTTCGTCGGATCGGTGTAAATGGTGCCGGGCCCGAACATGATCACGCCATTGGTTGATGTTCCAATCCACTTGTTGTCCGATGCGTCGATGGCAAGTGAATAGATGCTGCAATTTTCAAGAAGGCGATATCGCTCGCCGCTGAATTCCGTCCATGAGGCGCCGTTGAATTTCACGAGGCCATTAAGCGTTCCGAACCAGATGGCGCCTTTGCCGTCCTCGGCAATGGTCAAGACCGATGCGGAAAGCGCCGAAGGAACGCCGGACCAGGTGGTCCAGGTAAACCCGTCGAAGCGCGACACGCCGTTTTCATGGCCGAACCACTTGTTGCCGAACCGGTCTATTTTGATGGAGAAAACCCGGTCGGAAAAAATCCCGGAATTGAGGGTTGTATAGACCGTCCAGACGTAATTGCAGAATACCGCCGCTCCCAGCGCGGTCGCGCACCAGACCGCCTGGCCGCCGATAAGCGCCGGATTGTTTTCGATTGCGATCCGGTGTATGGTGTTGGAGGGAATGGCAGAGTTTCCGGTGTTATGGCATTCCCAGGAGTATCCGTCATAGGTGGCCAGTCCGGCGTCACTGGTGGCAAACCATTTGCGTCCCTGCCGGTCGATCCGTATATCGTTGACGAATGCCGAAGGAAGACCGGTATTTTCCGGCGTATAAACAACCCACTGGCCGCCGCCGAAGGAGACCGCGCCTTTTGTCGTGGCAAACCAGACCGTTCCGTTGTTTTCGTAGGAAATATCATGGATATCGGTTGAGGGCATCGGTGAATTCGAGCCGTTATAGACCGTCCAGACCTCTCCCTGAAGACGGGCGGCTCCGCCGCCGGAAGTGGCAAACCAGCGCGTTCCATCGGGCAGGATCGCGATATCCCTGATTGCTTCGCGTGGAAGGGATGTATTATCGGCCGTAAAGTGACTCCAGGAGATGTCGGCATCGACCACCGAGACTCCGTTGGAGGAGACACTGGTGGTCTGGGAGATCATTACCGGCTGGGCGGTCGCGTTCGGTTCCATGTAATAGATGGAGGGCAGGGTTGCCGCGGGCACCGAATCAAACGTGACCATGAATACGCCCCCGGCGAGCGATTCGGCGTCAAGCAGGGATAGCCACATGGTCGTCCCCTGAATGTAAAGATACCCGCCGGTGATGTCCACGGAATCCGGGAGATAAACGGTGATGGAGCCCGGTTCCCCCATGGTCAACGGCGGCAACGGCAGGGTGTCGTTCAGCCGGACAGGGATATCGGTAACAAGGGCGCGCGTGCCGTCATGCGGGTTCACCGCCTCGATATTGTAGGTGCCGTTGGAGAAAAGCGAGAAAACGAAGGAACCATTGGCGTCGGTGGCCGTAGACAGACAGTAGGGTGAGGAGGGTTCGGCCACCGGGTCGTGGAAGTACGGCACCAGGGTAACCTGAACGCCGGATACCGGCGCTTCGTTCGCGGTAACGACGCTGCCCATCACCACGCCGTTGCCAATATCGGAACCGCCGCCTCCGGTGAGGTTTGCGCAGCCGAGCGGAAGCAGCAGGGCAGGCAGCAGAAGTGAAAGGCGGAGTATCATTGCTCACCTCTCTGCCTGGTGATGGTTTCTGACCGCGGCAGCAACTGGAAACCGGCAAAACAGACCATGTCGGGATTCCTGCACTCCCGCGCCATGGACAGAAGACGCTTGCGGAAAAGGAGGATCTCCTTTTTTAGCTCCTCGTACAGTTCCTGCGAGACAAGGAGGGTCGAAGAGGAGATGTTGCGGTCCTCTTTACGGATAGTATCGACCGCGTCGGCGCACTGCCTGATGGTGATCTTGTGATAATGGGGAATAATCGCCGAATCGACCTCGGGTTCGGTGGCAATGACCTGGTCCACGACTTCGTACCTGCCGGATGCCGATTTCCTGATAAACCCGTTTTTAAACAGATAGCCGACCGCGCCTCTTGCCTGCGCCGCGGAGATGCGTGGAATGCACTGTCGTGCCAGAAGAGCGAAATCGTCC
Source organism: Chitinispirillaceae bacterium (assembly GCA_016926315.1). The sequence continues at coordinate 10,431 of JAFGOU010000344.1, read as the reverse complement.
TGAAAATCGCAGATAGTCACCAGTTCCCGGATCACCGGATAGTACCACTTCTCGAAAAAATGAAGCTTTTTATCTTCAATCCTATGCTCGTTGACAACAACCCGTAATGAGAAAAGCTGTTTGAGATATTTTTCTTTCTGCGAAGGCTTTTTCGCATTATTGAATGCGACCAATGCCTGAAAATATTTAATCTCTTTTGCCGGAAGCTTGAGATAGGCGCCCAGAAGCAAAATAAATTCAGCAGTAAGGTTTCTCTCCCGTTTAATAATACGGGGGAGAAAATTATGGCTTGAAATCCCGGCCTCTTTTGAAAATGACCTGTAAGAAAATCCATAGCGTTTTTTTTTCAATAGTTTAAAAACATCGCTCAGGTATTCGCGATAATCGAAATAGTTATAGATGGTAATTTGTTCACTATTTCCAGTCATATACGTGTAGAATATAGCAAAAAAAAGAGTAAAAAAAGAAATTTTATTTTAACGAGCGTCAATTAGTTGGTTACAAAAATGTGCTTAAAATATAAAAAATTGTAATATTATGAGGTAAATGGGACAATCGTTTCAGTAAAAAATGGTTCCACATTATCGGTTTTTAAAGAGAAGAAAGAATGGTTGGATATTTCGAGCGTTAATTTAAACTTTTTATACATTTATAGAAAAAATTCCTTATTATAGAATACAGCAACAATAGTTTAAGGGCACCCTTAAGTAGTGTCCGTCCGAAAAGTCCTCTTTGTGACGTCATACCGGCGAAAGCCGGTATCCAGTTGCCGAAATCAACCTAAAAACATGGATTCCGGCTTTCGCCGGAATGACGGATTCTAAAAAAACAGGGGTTTTCGGACGGACACTAAGTAATACCGAAGCTTTTGATTGTGGAGAGGGATGCATTCGGATTCATTTTTTATTTAGTGCTTTATCGATTAAATCGATGGAATCCGGTAATTTTCAAATGATGTTAGTATTCTTCACCATCAAACCATCAAATTGGGGGTATTGCATGTATAGAGTTGCTATTTTCCTGATGTTCGTCTTTCTGGTTTTTACCTCGACTAGCTTTGCTGTTTGGCCGAGCAATATGCCAAAACCTTCAGACCCAACGGTTGAAGAGAAAGTCGATTGGATTTGGAATAATGTGATCAAGCAAACAGTAGTTCAAGGAAACGGTCGGGGAACCTATACTAACTTTTTCGATCAGTTGTACGCACAGGCTGCCATGGGTACTTTTTCAGTCTGTATTCGCTGGCACTCTCGTTTAAAAGTCTCTCCGGCTAAGCGCGATTGCATCGAGAGCATGCTTCAGCGCATAATGGGCAATTGGACAACGGCGATGAAAGGACATGACGGATGGCCGTGGGATACTATTCCTTTAAGGATTTCTGGATGGGCATGCTACAATGCGAGCGATTTGGAGTGGACCCCTGCAGAAAACAATAATGTACCTATTTATCCTGGTGATGTTTCGTTTGAAAGGGCACCTCAGTGCCCACAGAATTGCGGTCGTTTTTTTCATACCAGTCAAACTTATACCTATCCGAATTGCTCCGGCGGGGCGAAAAATCACTACGATTTCTCCTCCTGGCATTCCGATACCATGGATGGTCAAGGTTTTGGCAGCGACTGGGGTCAACGTACCAAGGCAAATGCGACGCTTAGCGGTTGTTCAGGTCATATGGGGATTATCCAGCATGAAATGGGTCATGGATTTTATCTGCCGGATTTTTATGATTGGACCTGCCCGGGTGGTAATCCGGTCTGCGTGATGAGAGCTGGCAGTTCAATGTATGTTACAGAGTATGATGTATGGATGTTGCGACGGGTCTATAGCGAAATGAAAAGGCAACCAGGCAGGTTGCCAACTGTAAACGTGATGGCCACGGCGAAACCAGCTAAGTATTGCAACCGATTTGCCCTATCCAATGTGCAAGGTCTTATTAAGGTCAAGGCTTTGAACAGTCTCAGTGGACCAGTAGGGGTCGGAATTTTTAATCTGGCCGGCAAATCCATCGTATCGAAAGTCGTGCCAATGGGAAAAAGCGCTTTTGTTTCCAATAAGCTGAGCCGGGGAATGTATGTAGTGAAGATCAAAGGTGCCGGCCTAAACGAGGTGCACCGGATTAATATTGGAGATTAACAGCATCTTTGGAAAGAACGTTTTTTCAAACGACCGAACTCGTGCATTATCGTAAGCAATAAAAAATGGTTCAGTCGTTTGTTATACTGCAGAGCGATCTATCACACGATATCCGAAAAGGGGATAGGGTATGTTACGATCCAGCGTTTTTATCTTTGCTTTCCTCATTGTAAGTCTTGGGCACTCCGGCGCAATTAACACTGACATCCCCCGGCCACCCGATCAAACCATGGCGACCAAAATTGACTGGATATGGGAGAATAAAATGAAAAGCTGGACGACCAGGGAGCGCTATACCTTCATCGATCAGCTTTTCGCGAACGCTGCCATGGGAAAGTACCAGGTATGCGTCCGTTGGGACTCTGATTCCGTGATTACACCCACGAAGCGGGACCAGATCGAAAGCATGCTTTCGCGCCACATGGGCCAGTGGACCTCCTGCCTCAAAGGGTTTGACGGTTGGCCGTGGGACACGGTTCCGGTTAAAGTCATTGGTTGGGCGGTCAGGAGCCGTTCAACCCTCCAGTGGACCGACGCAGAGTCGCCGGCGCCCGTGTACGTGAATATTCTGGATGGTGGCGCGCCGAGTTGCGACCGGAACTGCTCCAGGGCCTCCAATACCAGCCTTACTGCCACTTACCCGAATTGCCCCGGCGGCGCTGCCAACCACTGGGACTGGTATTCATGGCAAAAACAGGGGATCGGTATGACCGGTTTCGGCGGGCCTGCGGGCCAGCAGAACGACGCGGGAACGACGCTCAGGAATACCACGGGCCAGCTCCATATCGTTCTCCATGAAATGGGGCACGGATTCACCTTGTGTGATTTTTACGACGACGACGTCCCGGGCGGAGATCCTGTTTGTGTCATGAACGCAGGGACAGCGTCGACCGTCACGGAGTATGATAGATGGATGCTGAGGCGGATCTGGAGCGAGATCAAGCGTATACCGGGCAGGCTCCCGACCGTAGCGGTAGTCGCTGCTGGGCAGGCCGCCAGGGTTGTCAAGCATTTTACCGTGTTTGCGGAACATGGGCAGGTGTTGATACATGCGGTTGACGGGACGCACCAGACAGTGCAGGTCAGCATGTTCGATCTTTCAGGAAAAGTAATCGCATCCGGGACCCTTGGGCAGAATATAAGCATCACCCTTGCGGGTCAGGGTGGTGCGCGGATCGGCCGGGGAACGTACCTGGTGAAAATCCGGGGAAATTCCCTGAATGAAGTTCACAGGATCATGGTAGCGCGGTAATCAGCGAGTCAAAGGACATGTATGCTCTGGGCCTTCCCGCGCGGTTGCAGCAGGATCATACGTACTTCAAATCTTAACAAGGGGAGAGTTGTCATAAACGCAACAATCAGGTATCTGCTGGGTTTTCTGGTCGCGGGTGTTTTCGCGACCGCTGGCCAGGCAAGTACTCCGGCATGGCCGAGCACCATTCCCAAACCCGCCGACGCGACGGTCGAGACCAAAGTCAACTGGATCTGGCACAATGTGGTCAAGCAAACCGTAACCGAAGGACGGGGCCGCGGCACGTACACCAATTTTATCGACCAGTTGCATGCAACCGCAGCCATGGGGAAGTTCCAGGTTTGTATTCGCTGGGACTCTCGTAATGAAAACGTTTCAAGTACCAAACGTGATGAAATGGAACAGATGCTGCAGCGCCACATAAAACAGTGGATCGACTGCCTTTCAGGGCATGACGGCTGGCCATGGGCTACCGTTCCGCTCCGGATATCCGGATGGGCAGGGTACACTGCAAGCAACTTTGGCTGGACAGAGAGCGACAACGGCGTGCCGATCTACATCGGCGACACCTCGTTTGAAAATGCGCCCCAGTGTCCGCAGACCTGCGGCCGGTTTTTTCATACGGACCGGAACTATACCTATCCCAGCTGTCCGGGTGGAGCAAAGAACCATTACGACTGGTCCTCCTGGCACTCTTACGATGATTTCGGCGCCGGCGGGCATGGCAGCGACTGGGGTCAGCGTACCAGGACCAGCGCCCTCAGCAGAATCGACCAGCAAATCATGGTCATCAGCCATGAAATGGGTCACGGTTTCTATATGCCGGATTTTTATGGTGTTTCCGTTCCGGGCGGCAATCCTCCCATGGTCATGGGCGCACCTCCGTCCGGGAATCAACCGTCAGAGTACGACCGATGGTTGCTGCGCCGGATCTGGGGCGAGATGAAACGGCAGTCGGGAAGGTTGCCCACGGTTGCGGTGGAAGCCATAAGCAGCCCGTCGAAACCGGCGCTTCGTTTTTCCGTCACCGCGAAATCCGGCATGATCCGGATCCGTGCGACCAATGCGCGCAGTGACGGTTTTACGGCAACGGTTTTTGATCCTGTCGGGAGGATGGTCGCGTCGCAAGAATGGTCCGGTACTGGGGATAAGGTAATCGACGGTCACTTCGCCAAGGGGATCTATGTAGTGAAAATTACCGGGAAGAATTCAAGAGAGACCCATCGTATCAATATCGCCCGGTAAAACCGGATAATTATTTTACATTGCGGCGGTGATCAAAGGTCACTGCCGCGTTTTTTTTGCTTTTACCGAAAGGACGTGCCATGCTCATGCGCGCAGCGATTATCGTGCCGGTCTTTTTTCTTTTTTTATGCGGCCAGAAACAACAGGAACAGACCGTTACCAGCTATCATACGGAGAAGATCTTCATCAACGAGCAAAAAGACACGTACCTTAAACTGTTGATTCCCGACGGGTATCGCCTCAACAATAAAAAAGGACCTGATTTTATACTGTTTTACGCGAAACCTGTAGATACCTCAGGACTCAAATCCAAAGCAACCCTCGGCATCTACATCGGCCATCACCCGAACAGGTTCTTTCCTGAGGGTGATTCAATCAACCTAACCACTTCGGAAGTCGGCCAACGGTACCAATGGAGGTCATGGGTCGAGGCCGACAGCGGAAAAAGCGCCATCGTATCAGACGCAATCGACGATAAACTGCTCGTTGGAATCATGCCTAACACCACCATGGGGAATGTCTGGGAGCTTCAGATCCACTTTTTTATCAATGCCACGGACGAACGGATATCGAGGCTGCTCATGCGCTCGGCGGAGAGCGTGGAACTGGTTCGGCAGTAATATCGATGCAGGTCCCACGGTTGTTTAATCCGTAAAGGATACTACAGGTAAATCCGCGTTGCTGTAGATGTTACGCAGTGCGGTCCACATTTTTGAACGGGTAGTTGCCAACGGCGCCAGCAAAAAAAACTGGATATATGCAAACTTTTTCGCAATAGGACTTTCCCTGTCGCTGGCGAACCACTATATTGACATGATCAAGGACGGCGAATTACCTTTTTAAAAGACTTGCCACCTTCAGAGCGGGAAACTCATCGGGCATGCACCCTGATTTTAATCATCATCTCTTTTTAAGCTATGACCAGGATGGTTTTGCGGTCGCGTTTGTGGTACGTGAATAATCAGGTGCGGAAAAAATAAAGGTCAAGCACATGGCAGCGCAGGATCAAAAAGCAACGACTGGAAACAGCGGCACCAAATCCCCATCCGAGCATCGTATCCAGGCGCCATCCATTTCACTGCCCAGGGGTGGCGGCGCGATTAAAGGGATTGGTGAAAAGTTTGCCGCAAATCCGGTTACCGGGACAGGTTCCCTTTCTGTACCCGTTGCGGCAAGCCCCGGACGTTCCGGCTTCGGGCCCCAGCTTTCCCTGTCTTATGACTCAGGCGCGGGAAACGGCCCTTTTGGGCTGGGCTGGAATTTGTCCCTGCCTGCCATCACGCGAAAAACCGACAAGGGTCTGCCGAAATATAATGATGCCGCGGAATCGGATGTGTTCATCTTGTCCGGCGCTGAAGATTTAATGCCGCTGCTTGTTGACAAAGAGGGCGGTCGCTGGCTGCCCGAACCTTTGCGGACAGAAAGCCTGGAAGGCAGAACCTATGCTATCCGGAGATACCGGCCGAGGACGGAAGGGCTTTTCGTGCGTATCGAGCGGTGGGCCAACCGGGACGATCCGGCCGATGTGCGCTGGCGTTCCATAACCAAGGATAATGTCACCAGCTGGTATGGAAAAAACGACAGCAGCCGCATTTTTGATCCTGCCCGCCCGTGCCGGATCTTCAGCTGGCTTATTCACGAATCATACGACGACCGGGGCAATTGGATCCTGTATGAATATGTCGCCGAAGATTCGGCCGGGGTTGATGGAACCCGGGCGCACGAAAAAAACCGAACCGATGAATCACGGTCAGCCAATCGATATATAAAAAGGATTAAATACGGCAACCGTGCAACGCGTCTGGTCCCGATCGATCCAATCGGAGCTGATTGGATGTTCGAGGTGCTATTCGACTACGGGGAAGGACACTATGCTGATCATACGGTGGATGCTCAAGGCCGCGAATTTGTCCAGGCGTCTTTACATGCCCCGCATTCCTGGCCCGTGCGGATGGACCCGTTTTCCGGCTATCGTTCCGGCTTTGAGGTCCGAGCGTACCGGTTATGCCGTCGCGTGCTGATGTTCCATCATTTTCCGGAGGAGTTGGGTATTGATGATTATCTTGTCCGCTCAACGGAAATCGAATACCTCCCGGGCCCGGTTGCTTCATATGTCAAGTCAATCACCCAATCCGGATATACGTTCAAGGAAGGTATGGGGTTTTTAAAAAGATCCTTGCCGCCGCTGGAATTTTCCTATACCACGATACCCGGCGCAGACGATCTGGCAGGAAGGCCGGTGGAAAAGATCGACATGCAGGATCTGGAAAATATGCCGCAGGGGCTCGATGGATACGCTTATCAGATGATGGATTTGGATGGAACCGGTCTCCCGGACATCGTAACAGAGCAAGGCGGGGCAGTGTGGCGCAAACCCAACCTGAGCCCGATGCCGGTTGTGGAGAACGACGAGCGGGTGACGAGAGCCCGGTTTGGGCCGCTGGCTGATGCCGGCATGCTGCCTGCAGGCGGGATCCTCCGTGCCGGCCGGCAGCTTCTTGATCTGGCGGGTGACGGCCAGCCCGATCTGGTTGAATTCGGCGGTGCAACCCCTGGGTTCTGGGAAAATGATCCGGCAGAGGGATGGCGGTCTCATAGGACATTTACATCCCTGCCGGTTATTGACTGGAGCAATCCTCATCTCAAGTTTGCGGATTTGAACGGGGACGGGCACGCCGATATTTTTCTTACCGAAGATCACGCCTTTGCCTGGCATCCTTCATTGGGCGAAGAGGGATTCGGCGAGAAAAAGACAATAGCGCAACCACGGGATGAGGAAAAAGGACCGGCGCTGGTATTTGCCGATGCTACACAGTCTGTGTATCTTGCCGATCTCAGCGGCGACGGATTGACCGATCTGGTGCGGATTCGAAACGGAGAAGTATGCTATTGGCCCAACCTTGGTTATGGAAATTTCGGTCCCAAGATCACCATGGACAACTCTCCGTGGTTTGACCGGGCGGACCAGTTCGATCAAAAACGTATCAGGCTGGCGGATACCGACGGATCAGGCACCACCGATATCCTCTATCTTGGCCGCGACGGGGTACGCGTTTACTTCAATCAGTCGGGCAATTCTTTCAGCGATCCGGCCATCCTCCCCCAGTTTTCGGCAGTGGATAACAGTGCATCCCTGCAAACGGCGGATCTTCTGGGCAACGGGACAGCCTGCCTGGTCTGGTCCACTCCCTTGCCGGGGCGGGAGCCTATTAAATACGTGCGACTGATGGAGGAAAAACCGCACCTGCTCACCACGGTCATCAACAACCTGGGCGCGGAAACAGCGATCATCTATGCCCCGTCCACCAGGTTCTTTCTGCAGGACAAATACCAGGGAAAACCCTGGATAACGCGTCTGCCGTTTCCCGTGCATGTGGTGGAGCGTGTGGAGACGTATGACCGCATCAGCCGCAACAGGTTCGTTACCCGGTATGCCTACCATCACGGTTATTTCGACGGCCCTGAGCGGGAATTTCGCGGGTTCTGCATGGTGGAACAGTGGGATACCGCGGAGTATGGCGCGCAACAGCCGGAAGGCTGTATGCCGCAGGGAGATACCTTTCAAGGCGCTTCACAGGTACCGCCCATTCTGACGAAAACTTGGTACCATACCGGCGCCTTCCTAAAAGGAGAAGAGATCTCTCGGCACATGGCGTATGAATACCATGGCGCGCCCAGAGAGGATGACCCGCAATTTGAGAGCAAGTGGAAGGCTTTTGAGAAAACCCTCCTGCCGGATACGATTCTGCCCGATGGGCTGCCGCTCGATGAGGAACAGGAAGCCTGCAGGTCTTTGCGGGGATCCATGCTGAGACAGGAGGTATATGCCATTGACGGTTCAGACAAGGAAAAGCACCCTTATACGGTGACCGAACAGAATTTTTCGGTACGACGCCTTCAGCCTAGAGGCGGCAATCCCCATGCTGTTTTCTTCACGCATGCCCGCGAGACGGTGAGGTATCACTATGAGCGCAACCCGTCTGATCCGCGTGTCGCGCATCAGCTCACGTTAACGGTGGATGGCTTCGGCAATGTGGAAAGATCCGTTGCCATCGGCTATCCCCGCAGGAATGGGGCCCCGCGACAACCCGAGCAAGCAGATACGCATATGACGCTCACCGTAAGCCGGTTCGCCAATCGCGGCGATGAGCCGGACTGGTACCGCGCGGGAATGCCGATCGAATCGCGGACGTACGAAATCGTAAAACCGCCTGAACCTGAGGCAACTGCCGAATCGGTTGATCTGTTTTGTTTCGAAACGATCAAGAACCTGACGGAATCGCTGTTTCCCCTGCCGTCCGATCCTCTTGCTCCCGGTGCATGGGAGCCGGATCCCTCTCAAACCATGCCGTATGAGCAGTGGGACCGTAGACCGTCGGCGCCGCAGCCTGCAGCCTCCACACTCAGGCTGATTGAACGCGTTCGCACGTTATACCGGAAAAACGACATGAGCGCTTTGAATGCGCCTGGTGATGTTGAATCCATGGCTCTTCCCGGCGAGAGTTACACGCTTTCCCTGACTTCCGCCCTCCGGCAGCAGCTTTACCGGCGGGACGGACTCCCGTTGGCAGACGCGGTGGAGTGGAATATCCTGCGCAACGAGGGCGGTTATGCAGACCTGGACGGCGACGGCAATTGGTGGATACCGTCGGGGAGGATATACTATGAGCCGGATAAAAACAACGAAAACCGTCATGCAATCGACCATTTCTTTCTGCCCCTTCGCTTTGAGGACCCTTTCGGCAATGCCGTGAAAATCCGATACGACAACCATAATCTGCTGCCGCTGGAAACAAAAGACGCGCTGAACAACCAGGTGCAATCCAGAAACAACTACCGTGTGCTGCAGCCGGAACTGGTAACGGATCCCAACGGCAACCGTGTCGAATCGGCGTTTGATGCCCTTGGCCTGGTGGCCGGGACCGCGGTGATGGGAAAGGCGGGGGAATTCCTGGGCGACCTTCTGGATGATTCATTTGAACCCGATCTCTCCCTGTCCCAGCTCGATGGCTTTTTTAATGCAGACCATCCCGCAAGAGACGCGGCGCCAGCCCTTCTGGGAAGCGCGTCAACGCGGATCATCTATGATGTGAGCCGGTATTACCGTACCGGGGATCCGGGCCGGCCGGCATGCGCGGCGGCGCTTGCGCGGGAAACGCATTGTTTCCCCCGGCGATCCGGTGACACGCGGATCCAGGTGTCTTTCAGTTTCAGCGACGGATACGGACGTGAGATTCAGAAAAAAGTGCCTGCCGAAAAGGGAACCGTTCCCAAACGGGGGATCGGCGGCGACCTTATGCTGATTAACGGAGAACCGGATTTCACCGACCATGAAGTCGAACCGCGGTGGGTCGGCAGCGGCTGGACCGTTTTTAACAACAAAGGAAAACCGGTTCGTCAGTTCGAGCCCTTTTTCACCGACCGGCACGATTTTGAGTTTGACGTTCGCATCGGTGTGAGTTCCATTTTGTTTTACGATCCGGCAGAACGGGTGGTGGCGGCGCTTCATCCGAACCACACGTATGAGAAAACGGTTTTTGACCCATGGGAACAGGAGCAATGGGACGTCAACGACACGGTGTTGCTCAATCCGTGCCTTGATGCGGATGTTCAAGGCTTTTTTACCCGTCCTGACGGTACTCCCTTGCTGCCGGACGACGAATACCTGCCCACCTGGTATTCACAGCGGATTGGCGGCGCTATGGGAAATTGGGAAAAAGACGCCGCGGAAAAAACGGCACAGCACGCGGGAACACCCGGACGATTGTATCTCGATTCCCTGGGGCGAACGTTTTTAGCCG